>JAPLBJ010000055.1 GCA_026392845.1 Actinomycetota bacterium | reverse complement strand
TGGCTTTGTTTGCCCAACTCCAACCGGTGCTTTCTATGTATATCCATCAGTCAAAGGTGTACTTGGTAAAACTATTCGCGGTAAAACTCCAAAGACCTCGGCTGAACTTGCGACACTGATTTTGGAAGAGGTGGAAGTTGCGGCAGTTCCAGGTGAAGCATTTGGACCATCTGGTTATTTGCGATTCTCATATGCAACAAGTGATGCCGATATCGTTGAAGGAATTGGACGCATCAAAGCACTGCTAACCGAGGGCTAAATCTCGAGACCAATCAGATTTACTTCGGTAACGAGTGTGATTCCAAACTTTTTCTGCACATGATCGCGCGCACGTTTTGCAAGTGCTGCAATATCTGATGCTGTAGCGCTTCCAGAATTCGACAGGGCCAATACGTGTTTCGATGAAATACGCGCTCCACCTATTTCATCACCTTTATGAATTCCAGAATGCTCAATTAGCCATGCAGCAGATGTTTTTACTTTGCCATCTTCAGTTGGCCAACGCGGTGCATCAGCAGGAAGTGCATCAGCAATCTCCTTGGTAACAATTGGGTTAGTAAAAAATGAACCAGCAGACCATGAGTCATGATCAGTTTTAGAAAGCAACATTCCTTTCATTCCACGCAGTTCTAATACTGCAGCGCGAGTTGCAACAACTGATGCTTTATCGCCGACTGCAATGCCAAGTTTCGCTGCAAGTTCTGCATACATAATCGGTGTTGTCATTTCGCCCAAACGCAATTGGAATTGCACATCAAGAACAACATAGCGTCCAGGGTGTGCTTTGAAATGTGAGTTGCGATATGAAAATTCACACTCAGAGTTTGTAAAGGTTTTGAGTCCCTTGGCAATGCGATCGTAGGTGCGCACGCGGGTTATGTATGCAAAGCCGCGCTCTATAGTCATGGCGACAAATTCATCCCAGTTTTCACCAGCGCCAATTGTCAGAGTGGCACCGCTACACGCATCGACTTCGCTCTTTAGTGAGTTATTAGAAATATGAATAACAGTTCCTGCAAAACCGCTATCACTGACCAAAATATTTGTACCACCACCCATGATTAAGATAGGTGAATCCCCCGCTGCCTCAATTGCAGCAATGATTTCGGCTTCGCTAGAGACTTCTACAAATTTCTTTGCAGGTCCACCAACGCGCAAGCTGGTGTAGTCGGAGAGATCGGCCATGAATAAAGGTTACCGACGTGGGGACAAAATTGCGCTTTTACCTCTGAAGCGTTCGAGGATACGGTCGTAATTCTTCTTTGACTGAACCTCGCGATATTCGGGGTCGGCATCGTGATAACCATGATGGCGACCTTGTTCTAATGGAAGTGCCATCTGCAATAAGCGACCACCTGAGTGACGCAATTTCAAACTAAATTCAATATCGGCATTTCGATAATAAATAGCGCGCGCATTGAATCCGCCAGCTTCAAGAACATATGCGCGATTGAGTCCCATAAAGTAACTAAAGAGAACATCTACTTCGCCATCACCTTTGTCATCGACGCTGCGCCATTCATCGTCAATATTGATTAGCCCACCGCGCCAACCAACGGCTGCATATTCACCCTTTTCTAATTCGGCAATAACGGGTGCAATTGCATCACCGGTGAATCGAGTTGATGGATCCATAAGAATTAGATACTTGCTATTTATTTTATTGAGAAGTGCGTTTGTAGCTTCGCCCCAACTAGCCCCTGGATTGAGTGCAATCAGATAGGTGTGATCATCCATCTCTTCAACAAGATTGCCAGCATCGCCAATGCATAAAAGCACGATGCCACAGGATGAATACTTCTTAATGCTCTTTACTGTTTCAACTGCATCATCTGTAAAGCCATCAATAATCATTGCAACGCTTACGTCATCACTAGTATCAATAGAGCGAATATCTCGTGGAAATAGATACGTCATATATGGAGCTTTGA
Organism: Actinomycetota bacterium; assembly: GCA_026392845.1. Classification (GTDB taxonomy): domain Bacteria; phylum Actinomycetota; class Actinomycetes; order Nanopelagicales; family Nanopelagicaceae; genus Planktophila. The sequence goes on along the minus strand of JAPLBJ010000055.1, from coordinate 4,785 downwards.
CTCTAAAATCAAAACCGTCTGCAACATCGAGTACTTCATACCCTGCTTGCAGAATCTCTTGGCGCAGAGCATCAGCCTTTGCAAAATCACGAGCAGCGCGTGCATCTAAACGTTCTTGAGCTAATTGACGAATTGAATCTGGAACATTCATTTTATAACTACCACTTTAGCCATTCCAAGAACTTTCACACCAGCAGATGTTGCAGAGATTGTCAGCGAGATTCGATCTCCTTCAATTTCAGAAACAGTTGCACTCACCGTTAGGTCGACTTTTTGTCCAGCAGGAACAATGACAGGCTTTACGAAGCGAGCGCCAAATTCTTTGACTGAGGCAGAACCGCCAGCCCAATCAGTTACATACTTTCCGACAAGTGCCATTGTGAGCATTCCATGGGCAATGACATTGGGTAATCCAACAGATAGGGCAAACTCTTCATTTTGGTGAATTGGGTTTTGATCACCGGATGCATTTGCGTAGGCAACTAGAAGCCCTCGATCTATTTCAAAAACTCTCTCAGGTAGCGCTGCGCCAACTTCAATCATGCGCGCACCACCAAAGTCGACCATGTGGAAACAACAAGCTCGCTTGCGCTAAAAAGATCTCCGCGCACGGTCACTATTTCATTACCTGCGGCGACTCGATAACTTTCAATCGTGGATGAACAGGTAAGTGAATCCCCCGCTTTTATTGGGCGCTTGATTTCAAATCTCTGATCTCCGTGAACTAATCGAGACCAATCTAGATTTACTTCAGAGCCTGACAATATTTTCTGCATTTGATCCAGCGTTATACGAATTGAAAAAGTTGGAGGTGCGACATCAGTATTAGTTTCGCCCAGCACGGAAGCAAAAGAATTAATCTGCGATTGTGAAACAGTAATTGTCTCTGCACCCTTGAAGGTGCGCCCGACCGAATCGGGATTGAGCATTAGCGAGTTTCGCGGTGAAGTGTTGAAAGCTTGCAACGAGGACAGAACTTCTTGAGTTCCATGCGATCTGGATCGTTGCGGCGGTTCTTCTTTGTAATGTAATTACGTTCTTTACATTCAACGCAGGCCATGGTGATTTTTGGACGAACGTCCGCGCTCTTACTTGCCATGGTCATGCTCCCTTTATCGTTTGTCGTACTAGTTGTGATGAGGCGAGTAGGTTACCTGAGCGCGCTCATTGCGCGAAATTCGCGCTTGTATTACTCGTAGCGGGAGCGGGATTTGAACCCACGACACAGCGATTATGAGCCGCTTGCTCTACCAAGCTGAGCTATCCCGCCCTACAAAATAATCTTACGATTATTTCGAGCCCCCCACCGGAATCGGACCGGTGACCTTTTCCTTACCATGGAAACGCTCTACCAACTGAGCTAGGGGGGCGTTGATCAATACGTGAGGGTACATGCAATCTCGGCGATTCTAAAAATTGCACTTTTAGAGCGCAGGATCTAGCGTGATTTTTCCTGTTGTGCCTCGTCCAACGATTGCCTTATGAGCATCGCCAGCTTTAGATAATGGGAATGTTGCGCCGATGATTGGCTTGAGTTTTCCATTCTTTATAAGAATGAATAGCTGGGCAATGACATCATCGAGTAGTTCTTTCTTTCCGAAACAATGTCCGAGCCAGAAACCTGTAATTGTTTTGCTTGTACCAAGAAGTGAAATTGAATTGACGGGAGTCGCCATTTCTCCTGATGCCATACCGTAAACAATGACGCGACCAAATGGTGCAAGGACTTCAAGGCTTGCATCGAATGTTTTTCCACCGACCATCTCTAATACGAGATCCACCGGTTTGCCATTATTTGCATCCAGCATTACTTGTGCAAGGTTGCCACTTTTTGCATCGACAGTTACATCTGCTCCAAGTGATTTGGCAAGTGCTGACTTTTCATCCGATGAAGTTACGGCAATTACTCGCCCTCCCCACATCTTTGCAAGCTGAATCGCAACGCTTCCAACTCCACCAGCGCCAGCATGAACTACAACGCTCTCCCCCGGAACCAAATGACCAAAAGTTTTTAGAATATGCCACGCTGTTGTTCCCTGAACCAACATAGCGAGTGCGGCTTCATCGCTTACGCCTTCTGGGATCTCTATTGCAGCGCTCTTATGTGCCACTACTTTCTGCGCATATGCACCTTCAGAAATTGAAGCGAGTACTCGCTTACCTTCAGAAGTCGTGCCAACAACTTCGAGTCCTGGGATAAGTGGAAGTTTTTGCTGAGTTACATATTGATTGCGAATTTGCACAGTGTCTGCAAAGTTCAAACCAATTGCACTTACGTTGATAAGAACTTGATCTGGACCTGCAACAGGATCTGGGAGATCAACTAGTTGCATGACCTCTGGACCACCGAATTCGGTGATCTGTATTGCTTTCATATTTATCCCTTTGTTGAGCCGAGAGTTAAGCCTGAAACAAACTGCTTACGCAGTACGAAGAACACGATCAAAGTTGGCAGAGCTGCGATAGTCGCGCCAGCAGCCAAGAGGTTGTAATCAGTTACAAATTCGCCCTGCAAGCGGCCTAAGGCAGATGTAATTGGACGCTTGGAGTCGGTGGACATAAGTACCAACGCCCAGAAGAAGTCATTATAAATCCATGTCGTCATCAGTACACCAAGAGATGCAAGTGCTGGACGAAGCAGCGGAAGCATCACCTTCGAGTAATGAACAAATACGCTTGCACCATCAACCATTGCTGATTCAGAAATCTCTTTTGGAACAGTCTTCATGTAGCTAGATAAAACAAATGTTGCAAAGCCCATTTGGAAGGCAACGTGAATTAACACAACACCCCAATGAGAGTCATACAAAATTCTTGGAATACCGACTGCTTTGCCAAGGGTGATATACATCTTGAAAACTGGAATAAAGACTAACTGTGCTGGAAGTAAATTGCCTGCAGTGAAAAGTAGTAGCAATGACACATTCCATTTAAATGAGTAACGACTAACGACGAATGCAATCAATGAGCCAAAGAAAAGTGTTAGAAATACTGCCGGAATCGTAATCGCAGCGGTATTCCAGAAATATAAAGGCAGCTCCATACGCGAGACCGCTTGCGCGTAATTATCTAAATTCAGAGTCTTTGGCATTGAGAAAACACCATTTGCACGAACATCTTTATATGGACGAAGGGAAGTCCAGATAGTCCAAGCGATTGGAAAAATCCACACAATCGCAAATATTCCGATGAGCGCAGAGATGAAGCGATCTTTAACCTTCTGCTTGTTCTTGTACCTAACAGCGGCTTGCTGAAGCTCTACGTCAATACTCATTGGACATCACTCTTAAAGGTTGTTCGTAGGTAGGCGATAATTGGCCCAATCGATAGAACGAAGAGGATTACGGCATATGCCGCACCCTTCATCGATGCGCCTTCACCTGCAATATTCTGGAACACCAAAGTTCCAAGAATTGGGAATCCAGCCGACGATCCATAGATGATGTAAACGATATCGAAGGCACGAAGTGACTCGATGATTGTTATAACGATAACAATGATGTTTACCGGCTTCATTGAAGGGAAAACAACCTTCTTAAACGTCTGCCATTCAGTTGCACCATCAAGTGATGATGCCTCACGAAGTGCAAGGTCCACAGACTTTAGGCCAGCTAAATACAAAAGCATGATGTAACCAATATGTCGCCATGAGGCAATCGTCAAAATTACATAAATATTGATGTGGTAATTACCAAAAAATGAAATCGCATTATCAATATCGCGACCAAATAGCCCATTAACAAAACCATCTGGGCGAAGCAAGAAGTTCCAGATAATTCCAGTCACTGCAAGTGAGAGAACTACTGGAAGGTAGTACGCGGTCTCATAAAACTTGTGACCGCGAATCTGGCGATCAATTTGGTAGGCCAGCAAAACGCCAATTGGGGTTGCAATTAATCCGAACCAACCCAACCAAATAACATTGTTTTTTACCGCTTCCCAGAATGCTGGGGTATCAAAGAAAATATTTTTATAGTTGGCAAGTCCAGCCCATTTAATACGGCTGATGGAAATGCCTGACCAGTATGTGAATGAAAGAAGAATTGTTAAAACTGCTGGGATCCACACAAGTAATAGGTGGAAGAAAAGGGGAATACCCACGAATGCACTAAGTGTTGTGCGGTCTGTCTTGGAAAAGGCTCGACGGCGAGAGACCTTACTAATTTCTTTCGCCGTCGAGCGCATACTTGTAACCCTATCTCTAAATTAATCTAGTTGGTTTATTCAATTTCTTGAATCGAAACTAATGACACCAAACTAATTAAGCTAGAGGAGGAAGTGCTTCCCACTGAGATTGCAAAGTCTCTTGTATCTTTGCAACATCCTTTGGATTCTTGAACCATGACTGGATTGCTGGACCAACAACTGGACCTGCAAAGTCTGGACGAGTATCGCGATCAAGGAATTGAGTGATGTACTTTGCTTCAGCCATAACAGCTAGTTGTTCCTTCTGGAATGGATCATATGAAGCAGTGTCTTGGCCACTGTTTGCTGAAGTCATAGGAATCAACTTGCCATCCTTGTCCTTTGCAGCAAGTGTTGCGTTAACACCTTCCATGTCGCCAGCAAATTTCAAGAAGTCTGCTCCGCCAGAATTGTTAGTTCCATTTGCAGCTACGCACCAACCATCGATAGGTGCATCGATTGTGTCGCGGCCGTGCTCTGAATTGATTTCTGGGAATGGAATGATTGAAAGGTCAGCGTAATCAGCTTCTGACTGCTCCTTGAAGTTTCCACCGAACCATGAACCCATAAGCATTGATCCAGCCTTCTTCTGTAGAAGAA
>JAPLBJ010000065.1 GCA_026392845.1 Actinomycetota bacterium | reverse complement strand
TATTTCACCGTCAAAATCTGGTGAACGTAGATCTTCCCCCGTTGATGTCTTGCGATACACAGCGCCCATACCGACTTTGTTCATAATTTCGCGATCATCTGGAAAGCGCTCGGGGTCTATAACAAGGCGTGAATATTTATTGATGAAAAGCCACGGTTTGATTTCGCATCGACCGGCTGCTAATCGTGCAATTTCTTCCGTTTTTGTATCTGTCATTGAATTGAGTTCACTCTGTAATTGGGAATCTGTGAGGAGAATATCTGCGCGAACATCTGGTGGAATAAATGTTGCAGAGTGGGGGACATGCAAAATCACACGCGAATCTGGTGAGCCCTCAACTATTTCGAAGTTGTAGCCAAGCACTACAGACGACCCGCTTCATGGACTCGCTTGAGGAATTCTTGTGTCTGTGGCTTCTTAGGGTTTTCCAAAATTTCTTCTGGCTTTCCCCACTCCAGGATACGTCCACGTTCTAGGAAACAGACTTCATCGGCTACTTGTTTAGCAAAGCCCATCTCATGCGTTGCAAGAAGCATTGTCATGCCATGTTCTTTGAGATCACGAACAGTGCTGAGAACTTCATTGACTAATACAGGATCGAGAGCAGATGTAATTTCATCGAGAAGCAATAAGCGAGGCTTTACAGCTAGGGAGCGAATAATTGCAACACGCTGTTGCTGTCCGCCACTGAGGCGATCAGGATATTGCTCTGCTTTTTCGCAAAGCCCAAAGCGATCGAGTAATTCCAGCGCTTCGCTAATTGCTTCTTCGCGAGACTTTGAGTGCACGCGCATCGGAGCCAGAATGATATTTTCAACAACGCTCATATGTGGAAAGAGATTGAAAGATTGGAAAACCATTCCTAATTTGCGGCGAATCTCATCAGGATCAACAGATGGATCAGTGATATCTGCGCCATCGAGGCGTATGACACCATCATCGATTTGTTCTAATAAGTTGATACAGCGCAGTAGCGTGGATTTACCAGAACCTGATGCACCAATAAAGACTGTTGCGGTGTGCTCTGGAACGGTGATTGAAATATCTTCGAGCACGACTTCGCTACCAAATGCTTTGCGTACTTTCTCAAGTGCTAATACTGGAATGCTCATGCAAGGCCCTGGGCATTCTGTCGATCAATAGATTTGCGAAGCGTGCGATCTGTATAACGAGTCAGTGGGATTGTGACGAGTAAAAAGATTCCAGCAGCCATGACATACGGTGTGTAATTGAAGCTTCGACTACTTGCAATTTGGGCTGCTCTAATAGCATCGGTTACACCCAAAATAGAGACAAGACCAGTGTCTTTGATCAGGGATACCAAGTCATTGAGAAGTGGTGGAGTTACGCGGCGAAGTGCCTGCGGCAAAACAACGTAGCGAAGAGTTTGAAAGTTAGATAAACCTAATGAGCGAGCAGCTGCGCGCTGGCTTGGGTGCACAGTCAGGATGCCGCTTCGAATAACTTCGGCAACGTAGGCCGAATAGGTAATAATTACAGCGCAGATACCTAGGATAAATACATTATTAGTAACACCTTTGAGGCGAAGTGCTGGAATACCAAAACCTACGAGCAAGATGATAAGCAACATTGGAATTCCGCGGAATACGTCAACATAAATAGTTGCAAGAATTCTAAAAGGGGTAATTGCAGGGGAGCGCGATGTACGCACAAGAGCCAAAATCAGACCGAAGATTGCTACAGATGTTGCTGCGATGACAGTGAGAAAAACATTAGCGCCAAAACCTAAAATAATCTTTGGTAGAACTTCAAAACCATATGCCCATTTGAAGAATGTGTCAGAGAGATTCTTCCAACCAGGGGATGTAACGACAATTGTTGCAAGTGTTCCAAGAACGAGAATGCTAGAAGCGGCTGCAACGAGTGAGTTTTTACGACCGCGAGCTTTACGTGCAATGCGTCGTTCTAACTCAACGGCGCTTGGTGTCCAACTTCCGCCAAAAGAATAAGGCGTGGAGTCCGAGTGATTCTCAGATCCACGCCCTACCTCTTGTGACATATTGTTTATATACGCGTATTACTTGAGTACTGGTGCGCCGGCAGCAGTTGTTAGCCAGGTATCAGTAATTGTTTGAAGTTCTCCGCTATCGCGAATCGCATCAACTGCACCTGTAACACATGCTGTAATTGGGCTGTCCTTTGCAAGCAAGAGACCTGCACCGTTATCCATTGAGTCACTGTTTTCGAATTGTCCAACAATGATTCCCTTTGGAACTTCAACTGCTGATAGATAGAAGGCTGTTGGAAGATCTACAACGAGTCCATCAATCTGGCCATTCTTCAGTGCTGCAACTGCAGCTGCGTTGTCATTGAAAACCTGAGCCTTGAGGCCAAGTGTTTGCTCAATGAGGTCTAGAGATGTTGAACCAACTGCAGCGCCTAGTTTTGCACCTGCAGCCTTGAGTCCAGCAATGTCAGTTACCTTTGCAATCTTGCTTCCTGTGAAAGAAACGATTGATTGGTTTGACTTGTAGTAAGCAGATGAGAAATCAACTACAGCTTTACGCTCATCAGTAATTGAGTACTGCTGAATGTTGAAGTCAAATGTCTTTGGTCCTGGAGCAATTGCACCATCGAATGTTGTGCGAACCCACTTGACTGCAGTGTTTTCAAATCCGAGTTGCTTTGCAACTGCATATGCAACTGCTGCTTCAAATCCTTCTCCCTTTTCAGGAGCATCGTTGAGAACCCATGGTGAATATGCAGGTTCTCCGGTAGCAATGGTGAGTGTGCCTGGCTCAAGTGTGCTCATGCCAGCAGGTGAGCAATCAGTTGATGCCGCAGAATCAGTTTTATCTTGTCCTGCGCAACCTGCAAGAAGCAGGGCTGCAATTACAAATGGAGTCACTTTTACGAGCTTCTTCATTACGTGCCTTTCGATCGTGGGCTTGGCGCAACAATAGCAAGGGGATAGGCTCTAAGCATCATGCGAAGTATTAGCATCAAAGTATTTATCGTGGCTATATGCGCTCTAGTACTGAGTACAAATACTCCCGCAATGGCCCATACAGCCCTCGTCTCAAGTACCCCTCGAAATGGCGCGACGATTCGAGTCACACCCAAGAATTTTGTTCTTAATTTCTCGGAAGTCTTGGCTGCGATAGATGACAAGAGTATTAATACGATCACGCTCATCGGTCCCACAAAAAATCGAGTGAAATTGGATTTAATTCGTGTTCTGGAGTCACGTTTGAGTGCAAAGCCTTTTGCGCCACTACCTATCGGTCGTTATGAAATTAAATATCGGGTAGTTGCAGAAGATGGACATGCCCTCAATGGAGTCATAAAGTTTTCAATCCAGTAATTGGCAATACTCGTAATCACTAAAGTCATAACAATTAGTCTTGAGCTACAGAATATTTCCGAAGAATTGTGATTCCTAGAAGCGCTGAAATTATCGCGCCGAGAATCAGACCGACTCTGACCTGATCAAGGGAGGCCGAGTCATCCAGTGCCAACTCAGCAATAAAGAGCGAAACTGTTAGACCCATACCCGCAAGTGCTCCCGCTCCGGCGATTTCCTTGAATGAAAGTGATGCTGGCATCTGTGCAACTTTGAGTTTTACAGCTAACCATGCAAAGAGAGTAATGCCGATGAGTTTTCCAACTGGTCGCCCAATAATGAGTGCGAGTGCAATAGGAGATGTCAGAGTCGTTGCAAGCGTAGCGAAATCTATGACAACTCCAATATTGACGAGTGCAAAGAGTGGAACGATGAGAAAAGCACTCCATGGATGTATGAACTCAATCAAACGATCGAGTTTCTTGGATTCACGAGTTGGAATCAAGAAGGCGAGGACAACAGCCCCGATTGTCGAGGCAATCTTTATGAAACTAAGGCTTGATGAATAGAAAGTACCTAAAACAATAATTGAAAATAGGTCATCAGATATGGCAAGAGTCAGTAAGAAAATCTTTAGGGATGTATCAATGCGTGAGCCAAGTAGCGCAAGAGCGCCAAGGGCAAGTGCAATATCTGTTGGCATTGCAATAGCCCAGCCAGGACCTCCTGAAGTAAAAAGTGCCCAGATAATTGCGGGAACGATCATGCCGCCAAGGGCTGCGATTATTGGCAGGGCCGCTTTCTTTGGTTCTCTTAATTCTCCAAAAATGAACTCACGTTTGATTTCAAGTCCAACTAAGAAAAAGAATATTGCCATCAAAAATTCATTGACGAAATGCGAAGATGACTCGGCAAGAGATAGATATGAATCAGAGATGGGGGAGTTAGCAGCGATAAGTGCAATCAGCGCTGCGCTGCAAAGAAAAATCCCTCCAGCTACTTCGCGTGCAAAAAATGCACGTAGAGACTGAGGGATGATTTTCATAGTGTGATTCTATTATGTGCAAAACAAAACCCCGCCAGTTTCCTGACGGGGTTTCGCTGTAAGACGACGGATATTAAATGTCGTAGTAGAGCTCGAACTCTGCTGGGTGCGGACGCAAGCGAACATAATCAACTTCTTGCTTACGCTTGAATTCGATCCATGTTGAGATTAGGTCCGGTGCAAATACTCCGCCCTTTGTAAGGAATTCATTGTCCTTTTCTAGATTGTTGAGAACTTCATCTAGAGAACCAGGAACTTGAGGAATTGCTGCAGCTTCTGCACCCTCTAATTCGTAGAGATCCTTATCAACTGGAGCAGGTGGCTCGATCTTGTTCAAGATTCCATCAAGTCCAGCCATAAGCATTGCTGCAAATGATAGATATGGATTTGTTGATGGATCTGGGCAACGGAACTCAATGCGCTTTGCCTTTGGATTGGATCCTGTAATTGGGATACGGATACAAGCTGAGCGGTTACGTGCTGAGTAGACAAGATTTACAGGTGCTTCATATCCTGGAACAAGGCGGCGATATGAGTTCACTGTTGGGTTTGTAAATGCAAGAAGTGACGGTGCGTGCTTGAGAAGACCACCGATATACCAACGTGCCATATCTGAAAGATCGCCATATGTGCCAGCTTCGAAGAAGAG
>JAPLBJ010000011.1 GCA_026392845.1 Actinomycetota bacterium | reverse complement strand
GCAATTCCACCTTCGTACATCAAGTCAACAATCAACTTGAGTTCGTGAAGACATTCAAAGTAAGCAACTTCTGGTTGGTAACCAGCTTCGATCAAAGTTTCAAAACCGTACATAACGAGTTGTGAAGCGCCACCGCAGAGAACTGATTGCTCTCCAAATAGATCTGTTTCGCACTCTTCTGTAAATGTTGTAAGGATTCCACCGGCGCGAAGTCCACCGATTCCCTTTGCATATGAAAGTGTGAGTGGCCACGCATTACCTGTTGAATCTTGTTCAACTGCAACAATTACTGGAACTCCACGACCTGCAGAATATTCAAGACGTACCAAGTGACCTGGGCCCTTTGGAGCAACCATACAAACATCAACATTTGCAGGTGGTGTGATGTAACCAAAACGAATATTGAAACCATGACCAAAGAAAAGCGCATCGCCATCTTTGAGGTTTGGAAGAATCGACTCGGTGTAAATGTGGCGCTGAACATGGTCAGGTGCCAAAATCATGATGACAGTTGCTTCTTTGACTGCATCTGCAACGCTTACAACACGAAGACCTTCAGCCTCTGCTTTTGCGCGTGATGCAGAACCATCTTTGAGACCAACTCGAACATCAACTCCAGAGTCGCGCAAGCTAAGTGCATGTGCGTGACCTTGTGAGCCGTAACCGATAATCGCGACCTTGCGACCTTGGATGATTGATAGATCTGCATCCTCTTCGTGATACATCGTTGCCACGGTTTTCTCCTTTTTATCTTTATTCGGTTGGTTGATAGTTAGTTCTGGTAATCCGCCTGAACGCCATTGGCGATCGGAATGCCTGAGGTGCTAAGGGTACGCTCTGAAAGAGTGACGCTGCCACGCTCTAAAGCGATCAAGCCCGATTGAACGAGTTCACGAATGCCAAAGCGCTCCAGTGCTGAGAGTAAATCTGCGATTTTTGCCGTATCCCCTGTTGCTTCAATAGTGATTGAAGTCGCATCTTCATCGACAATCTTTGCCTCATATGTTTCAACAACTGCTTCAACATCGAAGCGATTCTTTGGTGTTGCTGAAATTTTCACCATCAAGAGTTCAGCTTGAACAGATTTGCTATCGATGACTTCGGCAATATGAATGACGTTGACCAACTTATCGAGTTGGCGAATAACTTGCTCTAATGGATGTCCTTCAACATTGATAACAATTGTCATTCGAGAAATAAGTGGGTTCTCTGTCGGCCCCACTGCAAGTGAATCAATGTTGTATCCACGTCGTGAGAAAAGACCTGAAACACGCGCAAGTACACCAGGTGAGTTTTCAACGAGAACTGAAAGCGTATGTTTACTCATTAGAGCTCCTGCGAATCCCAGTCAGGCGCAAGTTCTCGCGCGACCATAATGTCATCATTTGAAGTTCCGGCTGCAACCATTGGCCACACCATTGCATCGCGGAAAACTCTAAAATCAACAACGACTGGTTGATCATTGATTGACATGGCCTTCTCGATTGTCTTATCAACATCTTCTGGACGCTCACAACTCAAACCAACACAACCCATCGCTTCTGCAAGCATTGGGAAATTTGGTACGCGCTTTGATTCAAGATTGGTATTTGAATAGCGACCTTCATAGAAGAGCGTCTGCCACTGGCGTACCATTCCAAGTGATTCATTATTAATAATTGCAACCTTGATCGATAGCCCATTGTTCCAAGTCCACCAGAGTTGAGCCATGTACGTGGCTTTTCGTATGAAACAAATTGTGATGCCCACATTTGGTGTTGCCCAACTCCTGCAACATAAATTGCATCTGGTCCGGCTATCTTTCCAAGACGCTCAATTACATATTGTGGTGAAACAGAACCATCGGCAGGTGTGTCATAACCCAATGGATATGTACTGCGCAGTGAATACATTTGACGCAACCACGAAGTGAGGTCTGGGCGGTTCTTTTCAAGTGCTTTCTTGAGTGCAGGAATCAATGCAGAAATAGTCTCTTTTACATCACCAACGATTGGAACATCAGCAAAGCGATTCTTACCGATTTCGGCAGGATCAATATCGGCGTGGATAACTTTTGCATTCGTAGCAAAGGTTGAAAGTTTTCCAGTTACGCGGTCATCAAAGCGTGCACCGAGTGTAATGAGAAGGTCAGCTTTTTGAAGAGCTGTAACCGCTGCAACAGTTCCATGCATTCCTGGCATACCAAGATGCAAAGTATGACTATCTGGAAATGCACCACGTGCCATCAGTGTTGTAACAACAGGTGCGCCGAGAAGTTCAGCTAATTGCAAAAGCTCACGATTGGCATTTGCTTTGATTACTCCACCACCAACATAGAAAACTGGCTTTGACGATTGCGTAATTAGCGCTGCAGCATCGGCGATAGCGCCACTATCTGGAGTGAGTTGTGGATGATAGCCAGGCAAATTTATTGATGTTGGCCACTCAAAGGTCGTCTCTTTTTGTAGAGCATCTTTAGCGATATCTACAAGAACTGGACCAGGACGGCCAGAACTTGCGATATGGAATGCCTCCGCAATTGCACGTGGAATATCATCAGGATTTGTGATCAGGTAGTTGTGCTTTGTAAAAGGCATTGTGATTCCACGAATGTCGGCCTCTTGAAATGCATCAGTACCAATTGCAGCCGATGGAACTTGACCAGTGATTGCGACCATAGGAACTGAATCCATTGCAGCATCTGCAAGAGGTGTAACAAGATTTGTTGCACCAGGACCTGATGTTGCAATACAGACACCGACTCGTCCAGTTACTTGGGCATATCCAGTTGCTGCATGTCCTGCGCCTTGTTCATGGCGCACCAAGATGTGGCGAATTGAGCTATCGAAGATCGGATCATAAGCAGGAAGAATTGCGCCACCAGGAATACCAAACATCACATCGACGCCGGCAGATTCCAATGATTTGACGAGTGAAGTTGCCCCATTCATCGCTTTGCTCATCATCCACTCCTTTCCTTATATGAGTCGCTGGGTAAATAAAAAATCCCTCAGATCAACTGAGGGAGCGCGAGATCGACTAACTGATCACGCGCTACTAAATCACCACCACAATTGCTGTTGAGAACATGTTCCTATTCTCTAATACAGGCTTGATTGCGTCAACCCCAATATTGCGCATCTCACAATTTGAGCCGAAATTAGTCGCAGACAGCGCCCTTAGAAGCCGATCCGACAAGTTTTGAATATTTCGCCAGAACGCCTCGTGTGTACTTATGGGGAATCGGCTTCCATCCAACTTTTCTAGCATCAAGTTCGGCGGCATCGACTAGGAGGTCGAGTTTGCGAGTTGTTATATTGATGCGTACGCGATCGCCATCTTTTATAAATGCAATTGGTCCACCATCGACTGCTTCGGGTGCAACGTGACCAACACATAATCCAGTTGATCCACCAGAGAAGCGACCATCAGTAATAAGCAGGGTTGATTTACCAAGTCCCGCACCTTTGATTGCGCCGGTGATCATTAACATTTCGCGCATTCCAGGACCACCCTTTGGTACTTCATAACGAATGACAACAACATCGCCTGCAACGATTGTTCCATCTTGTACTGCATCCATTGCAGCTTGTTCGCGTTCAAAGACGCGAGCAGGTCCTTCGAATTCTTCAATTCCGATACCAGCTGTTTTACAGACTGCACCATCGCTAGCAAGTGTGCCACCAAGAATTGTGATTCCAACATCAGTTGAAATTGGTGATGAGACTGCACGCAAAATTTGTCCATCTGGATCTGGTGGCGCAATATCTTTCAAATTCTCAGCCATTGTTTTTCCAGTAACCGTTAGAACATCACCATGTAATAAGCCTGCATCGAGTAGTCCTTTGAGGATTACAGGAATTCCGCCGACCTTATCGACATCGCTCATTACAAATCGACCAAATGGCTTGAGATCTCCAAGAAGTGGAACTTTAGAACCAATACGGTGGAAATCATTGAGTTCTAGATCCACTCGAGCCTCATTAGCAATAGCTAGCAAGTGCAGAACAGCATTCGTAGAACCACCGAGTGCCATCAAAATTGTGATTGCATTTTCAAATGCTTGCTTTGTCAAAATATCGCGTGTAGTAATTCCTTGGCGAATGAGTTCAACAACTGCAGCACCTGATGCAATTGCATAGGTATCGCGTCGACGATCAACTGCTGGTGGGGCTGCAGAGCCCGGTAATGAAAGACCAATTGCTTCACCAATACTGGCCATTGTGTTTGCTGTGTACATGCCACCGCATGCACCTTCACCAGGACAAATTGCTCGCTCTATTTGATCAACGCGCTCTTGTGTAATCAATCCACGAGCACATGCTCCTACTGCTTCAAATGCATCAATAATGGTTACATCTTTGCCATCTACTTGGCCAGGAAGTGTTGATCCCGCATAAACAAAAACACTCGCAACATCAATACGCGCTGCTGCCATCATCATTCCTGGAAGTGATTTATCACAACCTGCAAAGGTAACCATTCCATCCAGGCGCTCTGCTTGCATTACAGTTTCAACTGAATCTGCAATAACTTCCCGAGAAACTAATGAGAAGTGCATTCCTTCATGGCCCATTGAAATTCCATCAGATACAGAAATAGTTCCAAATTGCATTGGAAAACCACCGGCATCGATAACGCCTTGCTTTGATGCTTTAGCTAAACGATCGAGCGAAAGATTACATGGAGTGATTTCATTCCATGATGACGCAATTCCAATTTGTGGTTTTACCCAATCTTCATCGCCCATACCGACCGCGCGCAACATTCCACGTGCCGGTGCTCGCTCAAGACCATCAGTGACAATTCCAGAGCGCGGTTTCATTTTCGACATAGTGGAAGTTTAGCCTCTCAGTAATTATTTAGGCTTGACCCAAGAAGGAAAGTAATAATTCACGTACGCGAGCAGCATCTGCTTGGCCTTTTGTCTCTTTCATAATTGCACCAATGAGCGCACCTGCGGCAGGTAAATGACCGTTGCGAACTTTATCCGCAGTCTCTGGTTGCTCTGCACATGCTTTTTCGATTGCTGCCATAAGTGCTGAATCATCATTGACAACTTTGATACCACGAGCAGCGATAACTGCAGCTGGTTTTCCTTCTCCAGCAATAACACCTTCAACAACTTGGCGTGCGAGCTTGTCGGTGAGTTCACCCTTGGCAACCAATGCAACAATTTCTGCTACATCTGTAGGAGTAATTGCTAACTCTTTTACCGAAACATTTTGCTCATTTGCAATACGAGAGATTTCTCCAAGCCACCAACTGCGTGCCTTTGTAGGATCGCTTCCCAAAATTACTGTCGCCTCCACTGTGTCGAGTAGATCTGCATTAATCATTGCAGCCATCTCTTTATCTGGAACCGTCCACTCTTCTTGCAAACGCTTACGGTGAACAGAGGGACGCTCTGGTAGTTGTGCGCGAAGTTCTTCAATCCATGCTGCATCTGGTTCTACTGGAACTAAATCTGGTTCTGGGAAATAGCGATAATCCTCTGCTTGTTCCTTTGAGCGACCAGAGCGAGTTAGCCCAGATTCTTCTTGGAAGTGACGTGTCTCTTGAACAACGCGCTCCCCTTTATTGAGTAGCTCTGCATGGCGAATCATTTCTCCACGAACAGCACGCTCTACTGAGCGAAGTGAGTTCACATTCTTCGTCTCACTACGTGTTCCAAGTTTTTCTGCGCCAATAAGACGTAATGAAACATTTGCATCACAGCGAAGTGATCCTTGTTCCATCTTCACATCACTGACACCGAGGGATCGCAAAATATCGCGCAATTCAGCAACATATGCCTTGGCAACTTCTGGAGCATATTTACCTGTGCCTGGAACAATCTTTGTAACGATTTCAACCAATGGAATTCCTGCGCGGTTGTAATCAAGCAATGAATATTCGGCTCCATGAATACGACCTGTTGCACCACCTACGTGAAGTGATTTTCCAGTGTCTTCTTCCATGTGCACGCGCTCTACTTCTACGCGGAATTTCTTTGGGCCCTCATCAGTTTCTATTTCAACATCGACATAACCGTTGACGCAGATTGGTTCGTCGTACTGTGAAATCTGGAAATTCTTTGGCATATCCGGATAGAAATAATTCTTGCGAGCAAAGCGGCTAAATGGTGCAATAGAACAGTTCAGCGCTAATCCAATTTTGATCGTTGATTCAATTGCTTTTTCATTCACAACTGGCAACGCCCCAGGAAGAGCTAAACAGACTGGACATGTCTGTGTATTTGGCTCTGCTCCAAATGTTGTGCTGCAACCGCAAAACATCTTTGAATTTGTGTTGAGTTCAACGTGTACTTCAAGACCTAGAACTGGTTCGTACTTAGAGACAACATCTTCATAAGTCAGACTCATGCGACACCTCCGAGTGCAGGTGCCTTAGAAAGAATTGGCGCACCCCACTTGCTCAGCAGTGCTGCTTCAAGTGCTGCGCCAACTGAATACATACGTTCATCCTTCATTACAGGTGACATGATTTGGAAACCAACCGGGAGTCCATCTTCATCTGCAAGTCCGCTTGGCAATGACATTCCACCAATTCCAGCCATATTTACAGGAATAGTTGCAATGTCGTTGAGATACATGGCGAGTGGATCATTGCTCTTCTCGCCAATCTTGAAAGCAGTTGTTGGGCATGTTGGAGATACAAGGACATCTGCCTTTGCAAATGCTGATGTGAAATCTTGAGTAATAAGTGTGCGAACTTTTTGTGCGCTTCCGTAATATGCATCGTAGTAACCAGATGAAAGTGCATATGTTCCAAGGATGATGCGTCGCTTTACTTCGCGGCCAAAGCCAACTTCGCGAGTCAGATTCATGACTTCTTCAGCAGATGCGCCATCGACATCGCCAACACGTAAGCCATAACGCATTGCATCAAAGCGAGCTAAGTTAGATGAACATTCAGATGGTGCAATCAAGTAATAAGCAGCGAGTGCGTACTCAAAGTTAGGGCATGAAACTTCAACAATTTCCGCTCCAGCTTTAGCAAGCAACTCAAGAGATTCTTCAAAGCGCGCACGAACTCCAGGTTGATAACCATCGCCATTGAGTTCTTTGACAACACCAATCTTCATTCCCTTCACATCACCTGATTTTGCGGCCGCTACAACTTGTGGGACTGGTGCATTAATACTTGTTGCATCACGTGGATCATGTCCAGCAATTGCTTCATGCAAAAGCGCAGTATCTAAAACAGTGCGAGCACATGGCCCCGCTTGATCTAATGATGATGAGAATGCAACAAGGCCATAACGAGAAACTCCGCCATATGTTGGCTTTACTCCTACTGTTCCTGTAACCGCTGCTGGTTGGCGAATAGACCCACCCGTATCGGTACCAATTGCAAGTGGCGCTTCAAATGCTGCAAGGGAAGCTGCAGAGCCTCCACCGGAACCGCCAGGGATGCGAGATAAATCCCAAGGATTATGAGTTGGACCGTAAGCAGAATTCTCAGTGGAAGAACCCATCGCAAATTCATCCATATTTGTCTTACCTAAAATAACAATGTCATTCTTCTTCAGGTTTGCAACAACTGTTGAGTCGTAAGGCGGACGCCATCCTTCTAATATTTTGGATCCGCATGTAGTTGGAACGCCTTTTTGTGCCAATACATCTTTGAGCGCTAGTGGAACACCAGCTAAGGGAGAAAGCTTTTCACCCTTTGCGCGCTTTGCGTCCACTGCAGATGCTTGGGCTAACGCACCTTCAGTATCAATATGTAGAAATGCATGAACATCTTTATCAACCGATACGATGCGATCTAAATGTAATTGCGTTAGCGCAACAGATGTAACTTCGCCTTTAGCTAAAGCGGTTGCCATTTCTGCGGCAGAAGAGCGAATCATGCTTCTTCTCCCAAAATTTGTGGGACTCGGAAACGTTGTTCTTCACTTGCAGGCGCACCCGAAAGAGCTTCTTCAGGAGTAAGAGATGGTGTTGTTACATCTGGACGAAATACATTTCGAAGTGGAAGCGGGTGTGACGTTGGTGCAACATCAGCGCCGGCAACTTCTTGAACACGTGCAACTGCTTCAAGAATTACAGTGAACTCTGATGCAAGGCTGACAAGTTCTTCATCGCTCATTTCAATTCGAGCAAGGCGCGCAAGGTTTGCTACTTCATCGCGGGAAAGGCTGCTCATAGTGATGAGTCTAATAAAAGTGCGCCTTACTTGCGAATCTGCCCATTTCCACTGACTATCCAGGTAGTTGTAGTCATTGCTTCAAGTCCCATTGGGCCACGGGCATGCAATTTTTGATTAGAGATACCGATTTCGGCTCCAAAGCCCATCTCTTCTCCATCTGTAAATCGAGTTGATGCATTGATCATTACTGCTGCGCAATCACTGAGTGCAATAAAGCGTGCAGCACTAGCATCAGATTCCGTAACAATGGCTTCCGTATGTTGAGTTCCATATTTAGCAATGTGCTCACTAGCTGCATCGAGAGAATCCACAATGCCAACATTCATTTCGAGCACGCCATATTCAGTGCTCCAGTTTTCTTCAGTTGCTAGAGCGCAACTAACGCCATTTGATTTTGCAATAGTTTGAGAGGCAATATCTGTATGCAAAATTACGCCTGCATCGCTGAGTGCTTTGAGTGCTACAGGCAAGAACTTATCTGCAACTGCTTTATGAACTAAGAGTGTTTCAGCTGCATTACACACACTTGGGCGATGTGTCTTTGAATTGATAAGGATTGGAAGCGCCTTCGCTAAATCAGCAAATTCATCAACGTATACATGGCACACACCTGCGCCTGTTTCAATTGTTGGCACAGTTGATTCATCGACAACCATGCGAATAAGTGACGCGCTCCCCCGTGGAATCACAAGATCAACTTCTCCTCGAGCATGAAGAAGAGCTTTTACCGTGTCGCGATCCTCTGATGGAACAAGTTGTACGGCATCTTGTGAGATTGAAGTGCTTGCTAATGCACCTCGCATGACGTCAACTAAAATCGCATTACTTGAGGCAGCACTTGAAGAACCACGAAGTAGCGCAGCATTTCCAGACATAAGCAAAATAACGGCAGCATCCACTGTGACATTTGGACGTGCTTCATAGACCATTCCAATTACTCCAAATGGCACTGTTATTTGCTTTAGACCTAAACCATTTGGCAATGTTGATTGGCGCAACACTTTTCCTAATGGATCTTCGAGTTCTGAAACCTTTCGCGCACCATTAGCGATTCCAATTACTCGCTCAGGAGTAAGTAATAGTCGATCAAGTAATTGTGAGTTCAGTCCACTCTCGCGTCCACGCTTCATATCTTCTTCATTTGCGGCAACGATCTCAGCACTTCGACTAATAAGTGCATCCGCAATATTGGTAAGAGCTTCTCTTCGCGCAGCCGTGGTTGCAACACTCAAAGTGCGCGAGGCAATACGTGCGCGTTGCGCAAGATTACGAATAGTCTCAGTAGCGCTCATCATCACACCTTATAACAGCACTAAATCGTCGCGATGTACGAGCTCGCGTTCGTATTCCACACCCAATGAAGCGGCTAGTTCCTTTGTGGAACGACCCAACATTTGTGGAATTTCCTCTGAATCAAATGCCACTAATCCACGAGCAATAACTTTCATATCTGGTCCTACGAGTTCGATTGCATCACCAGAAATAAATTCGCCTTCAACTGCAGTAACTCCTGCAGGCAAAAGTGAAACTCCACGTTCAATAATTGCTTTCACTGCTCCGGCATCGAGTACTAGGCGACCACGTGGAGTCGTTGCATGCGCTAACCAGAGTAAGCGTGAATTAGTTTTCTTTGACTCTGCGTGGAAATGAGTTCCTTGTGATGATCCCGCAAGGCTCTCTGCCGATTGTTCAAGGGATGTAAGTAGCATCGCAATTCCAGCACTGGTGGAAATACGAGCAGCCTCAATTTTGGTAACCATTCCCCCGCTACCAACACCAGAAGTACCTGCGCCACCAATAGTTTTGGAATCAATATCGGATATCGAAGTAACTTCGTGGATTGCTTTTGCACCTACCTGTGATGGTGGTGCGTCGTAGAGCGCATCAATATCTGAAATCAAAACTAGTAAATCTGCATCAATGAGCATTGCGACGAGTGCGGCAAGGCGATCGTTATCACCGAATCGAATCTCTTTTGTACCGACACTGTCGTTTTCATTGATAATTGGAACAACACCGAGTGAGAGCAAGCGATACAAGGTGCGTTGTGCATTTTGATAATGTGCGCGACGAACAATGTCTTCAGTAGTAAGCAACACCTGTGATGCAACGATTGAATGTTTAGCAAAGCTTTCGGTATAGCGCGCAATAAGTAGGCCCTGGCCAACTGATGCAGCTGCTTGTTGTGTTGCAAGATCTTGTGGGCGCGTGCCTAATCCCAATGGTGCAAGACCTGCAGCAATAGCACCTGATGAAACGACAACAACTTCGGCACCACGCTTTTTGCATGCAGCAACGACGCTTACTAATTTATTGACAGATTCGGTATCTAATTGCGATCCCGCGCTACCTGTTAGAGAAGACGAGCCAATCTTGATGACGATGCGCTTGGCAGAGGTGATGCTTGCACGGCTCACTTTGCATCTCCATCCCCTGTTTCATCTTTAATTGGTTCCACAAGTTTAGGCGTATGTGGGTCAACCACGTTGTACTCCCACTGCATTGCAATCTCTTCATCGCTCAATACATCTTCTTCTTCACGGACAGGAGCACCCCATGAACCCTCGAGTCGGGAATCTTCACCGCGACGATGCAAGTGGCCAGCTAATTGCTCAGCACCTGCCTCAATCGTTGGCTCCCAATCAAATACAACTTCGTTATCTCCGCTACCAATGCGAACTTCACTTCCTGCAACAGCACCCTTTTTGAAGAGCTCTTTCTCAACACCTAATTGAGCAAGACGATCTGCAAGGTAACCAATTGCTTCTGCATTCTTGAAATTTGTTTGGCGAACCCAACGCACAACCTTATTTCCGCGCACAGTAAATGAACCATCTTCATTTGCCTTGACAGTAAATCCTGAATCATCAACTGGAGTTGGGCGCAAAATAATACGAGTGCGCTCCTCAACTGCCATTTCTGCGCGCTCTTTTTGAATAAGACGAGCCATTGCATATGTAAGTTCTTGTAAGCCGGCGCGACTTGCAGCAGAGACTGAATAAACTTCATAACCCTTATCACGCAGGTTTTGTTCAACCATTTCAGCCATTGCAGCGCCATCTGGAATATCAATCTTGTTCAGAGCAATGATGCGTGTGCGATCTTCAAGTCCACCATATTGCTTTAGCTCAAGTTCAATTGCCTCAAGATCTGCAACTGGATTTCGATCTGTCTCTAAAGTTCCACAGTCAAGAACGTGTACAAGTGCAACGCAACGTTCAACGTGGCGCAAGAATTCAAGACCTAAGCCTTTACCTTGGCTAGCACCTGGAATAAGTCCTGGAACATCAGCAACAGTAAATCGAGTTCCACCGGCTTGGACAACACCAAGATTTGGAATCAGAGTTGTAAATGGATAGTCAGCAATCTTTGGGCGTGCGGAGGAGATTGCAGCGATGAGTGAAGACTTTCCAGCACTTGGGAAACCAACAAGTGCAATATCTGCAACTGATTTCAATTCCAATTGCAAGATACGTTCTTCACCTGGTTCACCAAGGAGAGCGAAACCTGGTGCCCGACGCTTAGAAGATGAGAGCGCTAAATTTCCAAGTCCACCAAAGCCACCCTGGGCAGCAACAAATGTTGTACCTGTTCCTATGAGATCAGCAATTTGTACACCTGCTTGATCATAGATAACAGTTCCATTTGGGACACCAAGTATTAAATCTTCGCCACTGTAACCATCTTTGCGATCACCATAACCTTGATGACCAGAAGTTGCTTTGCGATGTGGTGAATGGTGAAAATCAAGTAGCGTTGTGACGTTTGGATCCACAACTAAAATAATGTCGCCACCGCGTCCACCGTTACCGCCATCTGGGCCACCAAGTGGTTTGAATTTTTCGCGCTTTACAGAAACACAACCATCTCCACCTTTTCCTGCGGTGGCATAGAGAGTCACGCGATCAACAAATGTTGCCACGATAACTCCCTTCTATCACTTGAAATAAAAAAGCGAGCCGCACATGTATGCGGCCCGCTCTTCTTGAGAACCGTTTATTACGCTACTGGAACCACATTTACAACGTTACGTCCGCGAGCGCGACCGAATTCAACTGATCCTGCAGCGAGTGCAAATAGTGTGTCGTCTTTACCGCGACCAACATTTTTACCTGGGTGAAAATGTGTTCCACGTTGGCGAACCAAGATCTCGCCACTGTTTACAACTTGACCGCCGAAGCGCTTGATACCGAGGTATTGCGCATTTGAATCGCGACCGTTACGTGTCGAGGAGACACCCTTCTTACTTGCCATGGTCTACTCCCCTTACTTCAAGCCGTTGATGGCTGTGATTTTTACACGTGTGTGTTGTGAACGAAAACCTTGACGACGACGGAAACCTGTCTTATTCATGTAACGAAGAATGTCGACCTTAGGTCCCTTGATTTCATCAATAACTTCTGCAGTGACTTTTACGCCAGAGAGAATCTTTGGATCTGAAGTTACATTTGCACCATCTACTACCAATACGGCAGCGAATGAAACAGTCGAACCTGCAGCGCCGTCGATGCGATCAACAACGACAGTATCGCCAACGGCGACTTTCTCCTGGCGTCCGCCAGCTTTCACGATTGCGTACACGTAGTGCTCCAGTTCATTTCTCATGCTCAGGCGCGAGGGCTTCTATTTCTAGATCCCGCGGGCAGAGGCTAAGGGTACGGAGTCCCGCACCCATGGGTCAAATCTAGGCTCCGGGGGTAATCACGCCAGAACTTGAGGCACGGCGGCGGCGTCGTGCGCCCTTTTCAGGCTCTGTTTTTACCTCGGGAACATTCACGCTTTCATGAAATTCATGTTCTGTGGCTTCACTCTCATCAGCATCTTCATGTTGTGATGAAGGAACATCGAGTTGTGGTGCTGGTGCCTTTATCTTTACAGGTTCCATATGAATATGAATTCCGCGTCCAGCACATGAATCACATGTTGTTGAGAATGCTTCAATGAGTCCCTGTCCAACGCGCTTGCGTGTCATCTGAACAAGTCCAAGTGATGTTACTTCTGCAACTTGGTGCTTTGTGCGATCGCGACCGAGTGCTTCAACAAGTCTGCGCAAAACCATTTCGCGGTTAGATTCCAAAATCATATCGATGAAGTCGATAACAACGATTCCACCTAAGTCGCGAAGGCGAAGTTGGCGTGCAATTTCTTCTGCCGCTTCTAAGTTGTTCTTAGTAACTGTCTCTTCAAGGTTTCCACCTTTACCAATGAACTTTCCTGTATTTACATCGATGACAATCATCGCTTCCGTGCGGTCAATAACAAGGGAACAACCTGAAGGCAAGTAGACCTTGCGATCAAATGCTTTCGCTAATTGTTCTTCAACGCGATACTCAGTAAAGAGATCTCCAGTACCTGTGTACTTTTCAATCTTTGAAGTGAGTTCTGGTGCAATAAATCCAAGATAATTTGTGATCTCATCCCATGCATCATTTCCTTGAACTGTTAGTTTGCGGAAATCTTCATTGAAGATATCGCGAATAACACGCACTGCAAGATCAGGCTCTGAGTAGAGCGCAGTTGGTGCATGGAAATTTGGGTTTTCTGACTTTTGGAAGATGTCATCCCATTGCGCTTTCAAACGTGCAACATCATTAGTGAGATCTTCTTCGCTCACACCTTCTGCAGCAGTTCGAACAATTACTCCAGCACTTTCTGGAATGAGATTCTTCAAAATTGCTTTCAGGCGAGTGCGCTCTCCCTCTGGAAGACGCTTGCTAATTCCACTCATTCCACCGCCAGGAACATAGACAACATAGCGACCTGGCAAAGAAATCTGACTTGTAAGGCGAGCGCCCTTCTGTCCGATTGGATCTTTAGTAACTTGAACAAGAACTGATTGACCAGTTTTCAAAACTGTTTCAATCTTGCGTGGCTCTGATTCAGAAATTCCTGCTGCATCCCAATTCACTTCACCGGCATAGAGAACGGCATTGCGTCCTTTACCAATATCAACAAATGCTGCCTCCATAGAAGGAAGTACATTTTGGACACGGCCCAAATAAACGTTGCCGACGTAGGAAAGATTGGTATTTCGGTTGACATAGTGCTCAACCATCACGTTATCTTCAATAACTGCAATCTGAGTACGGTCTGCAATCTGGCGAACAACCATTTCGCGATCAACATTTTCGCGGCGGGCTAAGAACTCACCATCAGTAATAATCGTTCCGCGCTTGCGGTATGGCTCTCTGTATTCACTGCGTGATTCTCGGTGGTTATCTCTAGTTCCGCGATCGCGACGACCACGGCGTGTATCAGGACGTGCTGCTCGCTCTGGACGTTCTGGACGCTCGCGTGCTTCGCGAACCTTAACGATTGTGACAACACCATCTTCTTCAATGGTCTCTCCTGGAGTTACGCCTTCACCGCTTGCGCGACGACGGCGACGGCGACGATGTGTTGTGCCATCAGCACTCTCTTCATCGCCTTCTTCAGTTGTTGAATCTTCATTTGTTTCAGTTGAAGCGTCTTGACCAGGTTTTCTGCGACCACGGCCACCACGACGGCGACGGCGATTACGTGAACTGCGTGATTCGGCATCACTATCTGATTCTGAAGGCGCTTCTGCATCAGTTACGGGTGCTTCAACTTTTTTCGCAGCACTCTTTCGCGCAGGCTTTACCGTTGTATCGGCTGCTTGAAAAACTGGAACAGGAATCGCTGCTGACTTTCGCTTTGAAGGTGCGGCAACAGCAACTTCTTCAACAACGACGTCAGGGGTTTCTGATTTCTTCTTTGAACTTTTCTTAACCGCACGCTTGCGCGGTGTTTTTGGCTCAATAGCCATGGCACCAAATCCTCTATGCGTTCATATAAACGCGCTCTGGCTTGAATTCTCAAGCAAATCTTCTGTGGTGAATTCGCGCTAGGCGTTGTTCGCGAATGGATCGCGAGCCGCGCTGAACTCTGGTGCAAGTATGGCAGATGGTGCGCCTTTCGCCCAACTTTGCTCAAATATGAGCGTGCCAGAAAGTATTTAGCGCTGTTTAGAGTGGATATTTTGAAGCAGACCAAAGCCAATCAAATTGGCGAACATACTTGAGCCACCGTAGGAAAGAAATGGCAATGGCACACCCGTCATCGGCATTAAGCCCAATGTCATTCCAATATTTTCAAATATCTGAAATGCAAACCAGGCACTTACTCCCGTTCCAACTAATCGTCCAAAGGGGTCGCTGGTTCTTCGAGCAATAGAAAAAGCTCGCATCAAAATAATTATGTAGAGCAAAATAATTAGGCCGCTTCCGAGGAAGCCAAGTTCTTCACCTGCAACGGTAAAAATAAAGTCTGTCTGTTGTTCAGGAACAAATCGACCATTTGTTTGTGGTCCATTGAATAAACCAGTTCCAATCAAGCCGCCTGACCCAACGGTAATGCGTGCTTGTCGTAGTTGATAACCCGTTCCTTGAGTATCTGCATTTGGATCAACAAAAGATTGCAAACGCTTGATTTGATAATCTTTGAGTACGCCTGACTTCGTGGCTGCAAAACCACCGATGACAGCGACGATAAGTAGGGCGACAACCCAGCGCGTTGGCGAACCAGAGACTGCAATTATTGTTACAACGGAGGCAGAAATAATAAATACTGTTCCGATATCTGGTTGAGCCAAAATAAGAAGAATCGGAACGGCTGCAACGGCGAGTGCTTGCAACATATCTTGAGTCGTTGGTTCATCAGAATCATGGCCGCGCTCAGAGAGAATCATTGAGATTCCTAAAATAATAGAAATCTTTGCAAGCTCTGCTGGTTGAATTTGAAAGCCACCAGGGAGCGCGATCCATGCTTGTGCACCATTTACGGTACTTCCAACATTAGGAATGAGCACTGCTGCAAGTCCAATGACGCCAAGACCCCACGCAATCGGTGTGTACGCACGCAATAGTCGGTAATCAATAACTGTTGTACCCCACGCAAGAAGTGAACCAATAACAATATTGATGACGTGGCGCTTCAAGTAATATTCCGGATCTAAATTATTTGCTGCATACCAATCACGAGTTGCCGCATAAACGAGCGCCGTACCGATTGCAAGTAGCAAAGCAATTGCACCAGTAAGAATTGGATCAAAGCCGGCAAAAAGTGATGGTCGTGATGCACGCCTAAATTTTTGGCGCTGTGCGATCAAACTCATGGCGCCTTCTTTACTTTAGTAGCAGGTGAAATCTTTGGAAGTTTAGTTGGTGGTTTGCCTTCTGGGAACAATGCAAGACCAGGAACTACTTTAGAACCTTTAACGCCAAAGAGTGTTTCATAAATTTTGCGAACGCCAACACCACTAGTTGATGCTCCATATCCACCTTGGCTCACCATCATTACGACTGCATATCGTGGCTTTTCACTAGGTGCAAATGAAGCGAACCAAGACGTATTGTCCTTCTTACTTCCATTCAAATTTTTACCAAAAACTTCAGCAGTTCCAGTTTTTCCACTTACTGATATTGGGAATCCAGAGAATGCTCCAGTGGCTGTTCCTCCAGTAACTACTTCGCGAAGTGCACCTTGTAAGAATTTGAGAGTTTGAGGTGTTGCGGGAAGTGTCCCAAGTTTTTCAGGAGTCATTGTTTTGATGATCGTTCCATCAGTTTTCACAATTGCTTTACCAACGAGTGCTTGCCAAATAGTGCCGCCATTTGCAATTGCTGAATACATTTGAGCGAGTTTGAGCGGAGTAATGACAGTATCTCCTTGGCCAATTGAGAAGTTCACTGCATCTCCAGCACGGATTTTGTCACCATCTATACAGTTTTCTCGAGCAAGCTTTAATAAGAAAGGAGTTTGCTGGGATTTGGTGGCTCGACTTTTGTAATTGCAATAGAAGTCCTTGTTTGCTGCATACCAATTTTTGCGCCACTGGCGATCAGCTAAACGTCCTGCCGACTCTGACGGTAGATCGATACCAGTCTTTACATTGATTTGAAATCCACGTGCTGCGTTGTAGAAATAATCATTGGCACTCGCTTTTGGTCGAAGTCCACCATCACGCAGCCACTCATCAAAGGCAATTCGATACCAAATGGTGTCGCATGAGACAGCAATTGCCTTTTTTAGTGACATTCTTCCTTGCGCTTTACTTTCAAAGTTTTGGAATGCACGTGTTCCAACTTCTACTTGAGAAGGACAGTCATAAGATGCATTCAAGTCATACCCAGCATTTGCCGCCGCAACTGTTGAAACCGCTTTGAAAGTAGATGCTGGTGCAAATAATCCTTGAAGTGCACGAGATAGTGCCGGTACCGCGTTTTTCTCACTGAAGAGATCACTTGCTTGTTTTACAGTCAATCCTTTTTCCCAAGCATTTGGGTCATATGTTGGATAGGAAGCAATTGCAAGAACGCGTCCATTTCGAACATCCATGACAACTGCAGCACCTGAATCTGCTTTGAATCCTGATCCACGTGCACGTCGTACTGCATCGGCAAGTGCGCTTTCAGCAGATGCTTGAAGGCGAATATCTAAATTAGTAATGAGGTGATCCCCGGGAGTTGATTTCGTATTTTGACTCACTCGCGTAATGGATTCTTTGCGATCAACAATTACTGTTCTTATACCTGGTGTTCCACGTAAGTAGGAATCGTATTGAATCTCTAGTCCAGATTTTCCAATCGATTCACCTCGAAAATACTTTTTGCTACTCGTTTCTGCCAAATTCTCTTCTGTCATTGGTCCCACATATCCCAATACGTGCGCACCATTGACCCCTTCAATGCCAGGATAATTTCGAATAGCTATCGGTGTTGCATCAACGCCTGGATACTTATCTGAATTCTCTACAATTTGAAGAGCGATATTTGGGTCAGCCTCTTTTGTAATAGGAATTGGCTGATACCTGGAACCAGTCCAGCATCCTGCTTTCTCTCCCTTTGGAAGCTCGCCGCATAAACGTGTTTGTCGAAAAATGTCACCATAATTGAGACCTAGTAAGAGGGCGAGCGATTTCATTACAGAAACGCCTTTATCTGGCTGTTTATCGATAGTTATTCGGTCAATTGTAATTGCTAATCCAACTTTATTGAGAGCGAGTGGCACGCCAGATGAATCAACAATGAGGCCACGAGTTGCAGGATTTATCACATCACGACTTTGAATACTCAGTGCTGCATCTCGGTACTTCGGACCTGCACCAATTTGTAAATAGAAGAGTCGTCCGAAGAGAGCGACCATAAGAGAAATAATCAGAATCTGTACAACAAGGAGACTAAGGCGCGAGCGTTGATTCATATTCTCGAACCTGTATCAAATGTAAATGCATGGAAGCGAGAAAAAATTGGAAGCGTGAAGGGCGTGATTAGAAGTGTCCAGATAGACATGCCAATAAGAATTATCACAATCTGGCTAATCGAGCCCAAGTTCACTCCAAGTAATGCACCTGTAATTAGGAATGCAACTTCAGAGAGAAAAACGCCCGCAACTACTAGAAAGAGAATTGTGATTGGATTTCCACGTGATTTATCATCACCAAAACCTAGGAACGCTATTCCAAAACAAGTAAGGATCATGATCAGAGTCCATTGCCCAACAGGACCCGATGAACTTGGTGAAAGATCTACAAGAAAGCCTGCGCCAAAACCCGCAACTGCCCCTACTTCAGGTGTACTCATTGCTGACCATACCAATGCGAAAATTATGAAGATTGAGAATCCACCGCCTGGAAGGCGAACTTGATTGATAAGGGATTCCTGAAGTGTGTACATAAAAAGAAAAATGAGTGCTGAAAATGTAAGTTGACGCGTGATCATTTGGTAGCTGAGGGGCTCGGTGATGGCGTAACAAGAATTGTAATTGTTGGTACAGGTCTTGGTCGTGGCTTTACTGGTACAAGTGCATCACGGGGATCTGTTTTCGGTGCTCCGACAACAACTGCAACAACGCCAAGTGCTGAGAAGTTTGTATAGAACTTTACTGATGCGCTTTGCGCAATGGCTCCAGCTGAGTTATCAACTGAAACAACGCTACCGACTGGAACTCCTGGGACAAATGGACGATTTTGCTGGCTTCCACGTGCGAGTAATACATCTCCAACTTGCAGCGTTGTTTGATTATCGATGAGTTGCAGTACTGCTTTTCGTGAACCTTGTCCTGAAAGGATTCCGATTTGCTGTGTTCCCGCAATTCGCACGCCAATTCGAAAAGATGGGTCAGAGGCTAGGAGAATCAATGCAGAATTTGGATAGACCTCTTTTACAACTCCTGCTAATCCTGAATCGCAAATAACAGTCATGTTGCGCCGGATGCCAGAATTCGAACCTGCATCGATTGTAAGTGTCTGGCTAAAAGATTGTGTGGATCCTTGTGAAATAACTTTTGTACTCAAGATTTTATAATCTCCAGTTCCTGCAAGATCTAACATTGATTTGAATTGTTTTAGTTGGGCATCAGCATTTTTACGATTGATTAGCTTTGTACGTAAATTGAAATTTTCTGCACGTAGTTGTTCTAACTGATTTCTTGTACGCCCAAGATGAGTGATATCGGAGGAGAAGTTTTTGAAAGGTGATGCAACCGTATTTCCCGCTTTTTGAAATGGTGACAAGACAGTTTGGCTACCAGAGCGCAGTCCATCGAGTACTTGAACTCCCCGTAGATCTAATGTAATTAGAAAGAGCGAGGAGACAATGAGAATAATAAGAAGTAGGCGCGAGCGATTGCCTCCGCCATAACGCATCTTTTATTTCCTATCGACGTGGTTCGGAGATCAAGACCTTCTCTAAAGCCTCAAACTCTTCAATACATTTTCCAGAACCTTCTACAACTGCATCAAGTGGACGGTCTGCAATATGAATTGGCATTCCTGTCTCTTTACGCAAGCGCTCATCAAGACCCTTGAGAAGTGCACCGCCGCCTGTGAGAACAATTCCGCGATCCATCAGATCACTTGCTAACTCTGGTGGAGTTTTATCAAGAGTGCTCTTTACTGCATTGACGATTGCATTTACTGGCTCTTCGAGTGCCTTACGAATCTCTGCAGCAGAAACAACAATTGTCTTTGGTAGACCAGTTGCTAAATCGCGACCACGAATCTCTGCATCATTTTCACCTTGAAGTGGATACGCGGAACCAATTGCCATCTTTATCTCTTCTGCTGTGCGCTCTCCCAAAAGTAGTGAGAATTCACGCTTTACCCAGTTGATAATGGCTTGATCTAGCTCATCACCGCCGACACGAATAGATAGCGCAGTAACAATTCCACCGAGTGAAATAACTGCAACTTCTGTAGTTCCGCCACCAATATCTACAACCATAT
>JAPLBJ010000068.1 GCA_026392845.1 Actinomycetota bacterium | reverse complement strand
AGAGCCGCTGCAGCTTTTGCTTCACGAATAAAACGTCCAACAAATTCTTCATCCTGCGCTAAATGAGGATGCATTATCTTGACTGCGACCTTGCGATCTAATCGAGTATCGAGTGCTTCATAGATAACAGCCATGCCACCGTTAGCGATCTGGCGAATGAGCTGATAGCGCCCATCAATGAGTTCGCCGGTGAGGTCTGACATGTATGAGATTTTAGAGAAGAAGGCGTTCGAGTAGGCGATGGGCGCGCCCAATATTGCTATGTACTCAGTATAAATTGCGTACTTTCTCGCGTTTTATCTGAAGTGAAATATATCTCTTGGTCTATCAACCACTGTTTCATATGAGATTCAATCTTTTCACCATCTCGGGCAATAACTCTTTTGATCCCAATTGTGCGGTCAACTTCTATCCAGATCGTTGTAGTTGCACTATTTCGAACAATTTCGCGAGCACTTCCAACTCCTTCTAGAATTAGAATTTGAGATGGCTTCAGATCGCGCGTATGTGAATACTTATTTTCATTCCAATCAAATTGAGGAAGTGCATAAGTCTGCAATTTTCTTTGGGCCTCAATTATTTTTGAAAGCTGCTCGGTGAGATTCTCTCCGAGAGCATGGTCCCATCCGTTATATAGGTCATCCATATGCACCACATCAACAGAAAATCGAGAGGAAAGAGCTTGTGATATTTGCAAGGCAAGCGTCGTTTTCCCAGCTCCTGCAGGACCATCAATTGCGATGATGTGAGTTTTTCCAACCTTTGAAGGGCTGGCACATAAATCAGTGAGTGCTGCTACGAGATTCATACCAATTCTTCCATCCAACTAAGGCTACGAAGGTGAAGATTAAATAAAGAAGTGATGTAAACCAGTAACCCTGCTGCGCATAGAGTGCGGTTCCAACTGCATCAACTAAAAGCCATAGTGGCCAACTTTCGTATTTTTGTAAAACCATCAAAATTTGTGCAACAAGGGATCCAACAAAGAGAAACGAATCAACCCATGTCGCAGCCGCGCCAATACGTGAGAGCAATGGTGCAAGTGCTACCCATCCCAGAATAAGTCCGACTATCCAAAAAATGCGAAGGCGATTAGAAAGTCTTCCGGATTTAGCACCCGTTGGCTCCCAACCTATCCAACCGAGTACTGCCGCGATAACAAAAACAATTTGAAGTGCGGCGCTTCCCAATAAATTTGCTTGATAAAAAAAGAGACCGTATAGAGCGCTACTCAATGCCCACCAAGGCCAGGTGATTCTTTTTCGTGTAGTCCCAAGCCAAACTCCAATCAATGAAGTCGAGGCTGCAACTGATTCCAAAATGCTTACTGGGTATCCCCAAGCGGTAAATAAAATGGTTGACATCAATTAATCCCTTCCGCATCCGCATTACCGGACGGGTCAAGCGGTCGATCTGAATCTCAGACCCTCTCAGCCTTGTGGGCTCCCGCATTTGTAAGTCTATCGAATCAATTCAAAAAGTGCGCGTTCTGCCTTCAATAGGGAAGAATATATTTATGCTCAAGTGGAGTTACATGGCCATGCTGGCCTTCACAATCTGCGGCTCTTTTTGGTTAGAGATTGCCTTGCGGGTTCGCGTACTTGCACGCTTCAAAAGAGTCGTTATGAGTATTGCGCCAATAGCATTTCTATTTCTGTGCTGGGATGCCTATGCCATCGCTAGCGGACATTGGTATTTTGATTCAAAGAAAATACTCGGCATCTTTGGCCCATTCAATATCCCGCTTGAAGAGTTTCTCTTTTTCTTCATCATCCCTATCGCAGGAATTATGACTATTGAAGCAGTGCGAAGAGTGAAGACACATTGGGTAGTTGGGGATGAGAAATGACTTATACCCAGATTGCTCTTCTCTCATTTGTTCTTTCAATCGTTTTTGACTTGCGAGTCACAAAAATTCATCTATTTACGCGAAAAGTTTTTTGGACCTCGTATGCCATCATTGTGCCTTTTCAGTTGATTACCAATTGGTGGCTCACATCTCGCAATATTGTTATGTACAAACCAGAGTCAATCATTGGTCTTCGCATTGCCTCGGCACCTGTTGAAGATTTGTTTTTTGGCTTTTCTCTCTTACTTAGTGTGTTATCGCTCTGGGTATATATAGGTAAGAAGAATCAGCGAGCTTGAAGCGCTTTCACATACGCTTTTGATGCAACTCGCGCACGTCTTGCCATTGAAGTCTTAGCTCTCTTATTGAAGATTTGATAATCAATCTTTTCAACTTCATCAACTATTCCGCAGTACAACTCACTTGCTGCTTCTATGCAAGGACGACTCGATGGCGCAAGTTCTTGTATGCCAGGAGTTGCCTCCTTTTGAAGTTGTCGCACGCGCGCAATTTGAAATTTGAGAGCTAGAACGATTTCAGGAGTCAGAACTCTTCTTTCAAGTAATTCTCTATCTACTCCAAAAGAGGCAAGTTCATCTAGTGGTAAATAAACTCGGCCTCTATCTAAATCTTCATTTACATCGCGAATAAAGTTTGCTAACTGAAAGGCGATTCCAAGTTTTTCAGCAGGCTCATATGCCCTATCCGATAGTGGCCCAAGAATCGGAACCATCTCCAAGCCAATAACTGCGGCAGAACCGTAGACGTATTCCATTAGTGCTTCGTAGTTGGCGTAAGAAGTTACTGAAAGGTCCATTTTCATAGAGTGCAGAAATGCCACAAAGTGTTGGTGGGGAATATTGAATCTGGCAACCGTATCGATGAGTGCTCGGCCTACGACGTCATTGCTATTTCCAGTTGATAGCCCTTGAAGAACTTGGTCACCCCAACGTGAGAGCAAGTCACTCTTTTCTTCAATGGTTAGATCAGATGCAAGGTCGTCGACAATTTCATCTGCATATCGCGCAAAGCCATAGAGCGCATGTACAAATGGTCGCTTCTCTCGTGGAAGTAAGAGTGTTGCTAGGTAATATGTTTTTCCATGGAGTGAATTGAGTCGCTTACATTCTTCGTACGATTGCCTAAGAAGTGGATCAGTAATTCCGGCCGACGCGAGTTCGTCCATTTACTTCACCGGACCCACAATTCTTTCTGCAGCTAATCGACCCGAAATCAACACCATAGGAACGCCAACACCAGGTTGAGTTCCAGAACCTGCGAAGACAATATTTTCAAATCCTGCAGCTAAATTGCGAGGTCTAAAGGGTCCTGTTTGAAAGAATGTATGTGCACTTGCAAATGGTGCGCCGCGCTCCATACCTTGATTTTGCCAATCTAATGGAGTTGTTAGCTCTTCAACTTCAATCGCATCGCCGAAACCTTCATAGCCACGTGCTTCCAAAGTACTCACCATGTGATCTCGATATGGCTTTGCTTGGGTTTTCCAATCTATTTTTGCATCAAGATTTGGAGTTGGGAAAAGTACGTAATAGGACTCTTTTCCTGGGGGCGCTAAATCTGGATCATCATGAGATTGAACTGTAACAAGAATGCTGGGATCAGTCATGAGTACCTTCTTTTTGATGAGTTCATCAAAGACCCCATCCCATGATTCCCCAAAATGAATATTGTGATGAGCAACATGGTCATATTTCTTAGAAGAGCCAGCTAGGAGCGTTACGCACGATGGCGAATACTTAAGTCTCTTAATAGATGGAGGAGTCTTTCCAAGAAGTTCGCGCCACATCACGGGTAAATCTGGATTAAGAACTACAACATCACACTCCACACGCTCACCGGTATTAGTTGTTACCGCTTTCGCCCGACCATTGACGATTTCTAAACCAGTAACGGTTGTGTTGTATTTGAATTCAACGCCATGTTTTTGAGCTGCAGCTGCAAGTCCTCGGGGGACCGCATGCATTCCACCCTTAGGAAAGAAAACACCATTGACCGAATCCATATATGCAATCACTGCGTAGATTGCTAGCGCTTGCTGAGGACTCACGCCTGCATACATTGCTTGAAATGAGTAAACCCTTTGAAGACGAGGATCACTCATGAATTGATTTACCTTAGGAGAAAGTTTGCGAAAACCACCTAGTGCAATCAATCGAGCAAGATTTGGTGTTAGCAAATTAAGCGGACTATCAATATTTCTATCGATGAAATCGTTCATCTCGTACTTATACAATTTAGTTACAAATTCTACATATCGACGATAACCAGCTGCTTCGCTTGCACTAATTTTTTCGGAGATCTCCGCCTCCATGGCCTGAGTGTTTGCGTGTACATCGATTTGTGAACCATCGGCATAAAAGGCGCGATACAAAGGAGAGATAGGGCTAAGTTCGAGCCAATCCTTCATGTTTTCGCCAACACAGTTGAAAGCATCTTCAATTAATGAAGGCATTGTTAGCACTGATGGCCCGGTATCAAATGAGTACCCATCTTTTTGCAGTAGACCGTTGCGGCCACCAGGTACTGATTCGCGCTCGATAACAGTTACTTTTCGTCCAGCTCCGGCTAGTCGCAGTGCAGCACTCAAGCCGGCAAGTCCTGCTCCAACTACTACAACATGATCCGTAGGACCTTTTACTCGTGCGCTCATGATTTCTACATACTCCTACGGGTCGATAAGGCTGCAAGCTCTGTGAGTAGGGCTTGTCCAACAGGGTTAATTCCACCATGTCCCAGCGCTTCTAGCGCGCTAGAAGTTCGAGAATCGATGAGTTCTTCAACACGAGTACGCGCTCCCGATTCAATAATGATTTCGCGAAGCGTTTCAACATCATTAGCGCTCAATTCTGATGAGCCGAATAAGCTCATAAAGCGCGCAACAGAAGTGGGAGATGAATTATCTAAAGTCATGGCAACCAAGACAGTGCGCTTTCCTTCGCGCAAATCATCTCCCGCTGGCTTACCCGTTATTGCTGGATCTCCAAAAACACCGAGTAAATCATCACGAAGTTGAAATGCTTCACCGAGTGGAAGGCCATAAGCAGAATATGCCTCATCAATACTCGTGCGTGATTTCACATCTGTGATTGCAAGAGAAGATCCAATATGAAGTGGTCGCTCAATTGTGTATTTGCCTGATTTGTAACGAGCAATTGTGAGTGAGCGCTCCACACTCGTTTTCTTCTGAGTCTGTTCATAAATATCAAGGAATTGTCCTGCCATGAGTTCAATGCGCATTTCATCATGAACGGGAAGAACAGAGTGCATCTGCGCTGAATCTAAACCTGCAGAATTGAGCATCTGATCAGATAGAACAAGTGCTAAATCCCCAAGTAATACAGCCGCGGCCATTCCATAACGTTCTGCAAAACCTTCCATTTCTTCGCGTTGATGAATAGTTTCGAAGTGTCTATGTATGGATGGTTTTCCACGCCTCGTATCTGAACCATCCATGAGATCGTCATGTATGAGTGCGCATGCTTGTAAAAGTTCAAGACTTGATATTGCTCGGATTACATTTTTATCTGCAACTCCACCAGCACCAACAAATGCGCTATATGCAAAGAAGGGGCGCAGTCTTTTGCCACCATCGAGCAAGAAAGAAGAAAGAGAGTGTGCAACGGGCGCTAAATCACTAGAGATTGATTCGAGGTATGCGCTCTGCTTGCTAAGAAAATCGGAAAGCTCTGTCTCGATGCTCTCGCGGACCTTGGCTAGTGTCGTTTTTTGCTCATCCATCACGCGGTAACGGTACCCTCACTCCGTGGCTAAGCGCACTTCATACTCATTCGAATTCTTCCCGCCTAAAGATGCTGAGGGAGAGGCTCGCCTTTGGGCTGCAATGACGGGCCTTGAAGCGCTTCATCCAGATTTCATATCCGTGACATATGGTGCTGGCGGAAGTACGCGCGATCGAACAATTGCAATCACTTCTCACATTACAGAACGAACAAAAATTCCTACAGTTGCACACCTAACATGCGTAGGTTCTACGAAAACAGAACTCATTGAAATTTTAGGTAAGTATCGTGAAGCGGGCATCACAAGTATTTTGGCACTGCGTGGAGATCCCGTAGGCGGACCAAGTGCGCCATGGAGTACAACACCAGGTGGATTTGACCATGCAGATCAATTAGTTGAACTTGCTAGCGAACTTGGTGGTTTTTCAATCGGTGTTGCAGCCTTTCCAGATGGACATCCTGCATCGGGTGGAGATTTTGAGAAAGATATTGATGTGCTTATTAAAAAGGAATCACTTGGCGCGACCTTTGCAACTACACAGTTTTTCTTTGAAGTCGATAGATGGCGCAAGCTAGTTGATCGATTGAGCGCACGTGGATCAACATTGCCGATTATTGCTGGAATATTGCCAGTTACAAATGTAAAACAACTCAGTCGCATGTCTGAACTTGGTGGAACTGCAATTCCAGATTCAATTATGAAACGTTTTCTCGCGGTGGAGGACGACTCCGAAGCGGTGCGCGCACTTGGTGTAGAAATTGCAACTGATTTATGTCAAAAGCTCTTAGCCGAGGGTGTTCCTGGTATTCATTTTTATACAATGAATAGTTCAACTGCAACTCGTGAGATTTACGAAAACCTAGGGGTGTCGCGCTAAATGATGCCTAAGGATGAATTTCTCTCAAAATGGAGCCAACTACATAGCGGTTCACCAGTTACAGGAATTGTTGGAGCATGGCTATCAATCTCTTATCGATTTGGACTCATCGCAACACTTCTGCGCATAACTCCCAATGCACTCACTCTTCTTGGATTATTTGCAGCTGTGGCAACTGCATATTGGGCGCTATCGCTTTGGGCCATTGCACTCTTAGTCTTCTCACTATTTTGTGATGGCATCGATGGCAGTGTTGCAATATTTCAAAAGAAGGAGAGTGCAAGGGGCGCAATATTTGATTCGGTTGCAGATCGAATTAGTGAGGCTATGTGGCTTGTAGCCCTTTATCGAATTGGCGTGCCCGCCTGGATAACTATTCTGCTCTGGGTTATTGCCAGCGTTCAAGAATATGCACGTGCTCGTTTATCTTCTTTAGGAGTGACTGAAATAGGTGTCGTTACCCCAGTAGAGCGTCCAGTTCGTGCAAGTTTTATATTTATTGCACTAGTCATGTGGAATGCAAATATTTCAGGAGTAACGTATCTTTCAATTGTTTATTTGGTGTTGCAAACAATCAGTGTTTATCTGGTCGTCCGTTTTGCGCGTTCCCAATTGCATTAGCCACAATCTCTCCACTAATCCCAACGAGGGGCAAACCACCTCCGGGATGTGCTGAACCCCCTACGAAATAGAGACCCTTGATGGGAGATCTGTTTTTTGCTCGAAGGAATGCAGCGCGGGCTCCATTGCTTGAACTTCCATAGATTGAACCTCCAGGAGCATTGACACTTTCCTGGAGTTGAAGGGGAGTGCGGATTGTCATTGATTCAAGGCGTTCTCTAATTGATATTCCGCGTGCTTCGATTTGATCGATAATCTTATTTGCGTACTCAGAATTGAACTTTTCATTACTCCAGTCCCAGCCCTTTGTCGGATCTTCTGAATGCACGGGAGCGTTTACCAAGACAAAAAGGCCAACCGAATTCTCACTCTTGACCATCTTTTCATCATTAGGCGAACAGATATAAATAGTTGGTTCTTCTACTGGTTTCTTAGCAGTGAAAATTGAGTTGAATTCTTGGTCATAATCTTTTGGAAAAAGAATAGTGTGATGCTCTAGTTTCGGTTCTTCGCTAGCACGAAGGCCAAGTAGAAGTGAAAATCCAGCAAGGGATGCATCAGTTTTGGCTAATTTTTTTCGTACTCTCTTCACTTTCTTGGAGTCATTCTTGATGAGGGAATTGTAAGTAAAAGAGGCATCTGCATTGCTAATTACTGCATCGCACTCAATTCTTTCTCCGTTAGCTAATACAAGACCAGTTGTTGCGCCTTTGGTGAGAATGATTTCTTGAATAGGTGCTGATAAATGAAATGTGACTCCGTGCTTTATGCAACGCTCATAAATTGCATCAGCCATTGTGCCAAGACCGCCCTTGATATGCCAGGCACCGAAAGCTTCTTCTACGAATGCAATGGATGAGAGAACGGCTGGAGCTTTACGAGGATCTGATCCGCTATATGTTGCATAGCGGTCTAATATAAATCGCAAACGAATATCGGTAAGTTCCTGATCGGCTAATTGCCGCAATGATTTCCATGGCGCAATCGTCAATAAATCTTTGATAACCGTTGGTCTTTTCAATAATGAGAATGGAGACTTGAGTTCAGATTCAATAAAAGGCTCTCTTGAAATATCCCACATCTTCTCTGCAACGCGCATCAGTGAATCCCACTGTTTCGCACTCTGCTCAGAAAAAGACTTTGTAATGGCTTTTAGTGTTTCAAAACGTGAGAGATTAGCAAACTTGACCTGACTTCCATCAGCGAAGCGATAATCAAAAGAGGGATTTACTGAAACAACTTCCATCTCTTGTCCCATATGTTTTCCAGTTTTGAGAAAAAAATCTCTATAGACAGCGGGAAGGGTGAGCAATGAAGGGCCGGTATCAAATGCGTAACGACCAATCCACTCAGTACGCAATTTCCCGCCTACTCGATCACTGCCTTCATAAACTGTGACCACATGACCTGCTTTTGCTAATCGAGCAGCGGCACACATTCCACCCACGCCTGCACCTATGACAACAATTTTCATAGTGTGCGACCTTTCCATTGCACGCTCTTGCGTACGCGCCAAGAATAAATGATGAGGTAAACAAGAATGAGTGATGATATTGCATGCATCAATGAATCAATAATTTTTCCCTTCGTGACAAATGCGCTGATGATGCGTGAGAGAACGATGAATTCAAAGGCAATCCAGCCCCAAGCAGAACCCATGGCAATGAGAATTATTGGAGCGACTCCGGATGCAAGAATAAATGCAATAGCGAGAATAGTCCCTGCTATCGAACCAAATGCCTTCCATAATGATTTTGCATACCCTGTGCGCAATTCTGCAAAGGATGAATACATATGACACTGTGCGATATCTCCGCCATTGACGACACTACCCTTATGGCCATTTCTTAGGAGGACACGTGCTAGCTCCATGTCATCTAGAACTTTGTTGGATACTTCTTGATACCCAGATAAAGCGTTACGGTGAACTACAAAGAATTGCCCATTAGCAACAGCAAAAGATGGATTAGTGGATCTCATAGTTACTCTCAAAATCAAAGTTGATAACCAAGACCATTGAAGTAGTGGTTGAACCATTCGTTGTCCAAATGAAGTGACAAGTTGGCGCGGATAAATCGAGAGGAAATCGAGTTTGTAAGTATCTAATGTACTAACTGCCCGAGAAAGCGCCTCAGAAGTTATTCGAACATCAGCGTCGAGACTAATTACGATTTCCTCTTTACTTGCAGCCAAAAGCTGCTCAAGAGCCCATGTCTTGCCAATCCAACCTGCAGGTGGCTCACTTCCTCGTATGACCGAAAAGCGCTCATCTCCGTTGATTGCATTGCTTAGAAGTGAATAAGTGTCATCGGTGGAATTGTCATCGAGGATGTAGAAGTGATGTGCATTAGGGTATGACTGAGTTTTTAGCATTTCAACTAATTCAATGACGTTCTCTGATTCATTGCGCATTGGGATATGTAGAGCTATGGAGTGATTACTCGATAGATTTCGAGAAAGCTTTGGCATTGTGAGCGCGTTAGCAATTACAAATAAAAGTAAGAAAAAATTGAGCAGTGCAAAAATCATTCAGATATCTCTACGGTCTACCGAGCCAACGAGAAAATGCATATGGTGCAAGTACTGCTCCATAGATTAGCCCGCCAATGAATGCGACTCCAGGTCGATCAAAGAAAAATAGATTTGCAACAACGCCTGAGAACCAGCTCCACCCTAAATAAAAATCAACGACTCCAAAGCCGGCACTAATTTTTCTGCGCTCACGTGGAAGCACTTGATGAAGAATCGCCATAAGTCCCATACCTGCAAAGAGCCAACCAAATGCATTTGAGAGTGGAATCTCAGGCTGGAACGGAATATGGGCTCCAGTAAATGTCCAGCTCCATCGACCAGCAGCAACCATTTGTGGATCTAAGAAAAGATCCCAAGCCATGAGTGCAAAACCTCCGTAGAGAAATACCCAACTCTTTCCAACGCGACGTGACGCGATGAGTAAGGGATGCACCATCATCGCCCATGCAAAAGGAACAACGAGTGAGACGCTTGCAATTTTTGGACCTAAAGATGCGTCATATGAATATTGACCAAAAGGCCAGCCTGTTTTTACGCCAATCTGCTCAATGATGAAGGCATAAACCAAGGTTACGGATAAATAGGTAATTGCGTAACGTGATCCGTAGGAGAGAAGTGCGTGCAGTGACATTGCCGCCGCACCCCAGTACACAGTTGCAATCGTTACAACTCGTAGCGCTTCACCTTCTAATAATGGATATGAAATTTGGAAGAGAATTACTACTGCAAGGATTGTGAGCAAGAGTGCCTGCGCTTTTGGATTTATTCCGCGTCGTCGATTTCCACGTTGAGAATAATGACGAATCGACATGGAGTAATTCTGCCCTACTTATAAGGTGCCGCGTAACTCCAGAACAGCGAAGCGAGCGAAGAGTTCCTCGGAATACCACTGATATTTCTTCGTATCGGCGATTACTTGGGTATGCGCCTCACCTTTATAGGCAAAATCACGCAAAGCCTGTGCAGATTCCCATAATGAAAAAGTACCTTGTAATCCAATCGGCGCTTCGCCAATACCGCTAGCAGAAATCAAACCAGGAGAGTTATGAAGGCTTGTAGTTACAGGTGGAACAGCTTTCCAGAAACGGAAATTTCCTAAGAAAGAAATCCGGGCTCGAGTAATTGCAACTATTGCACCGTCACTAGATTTTGCAGAAACAGAGAACGGCTCTCTCTTAGACCATTGCCCATGGGATGAAATAGGGGAGAGCAAGGCTCGAAATTCTGAGTGAGAATACTTTCTCCATTTCCTAATCACTGGACTCGCATCAAAGGCGTCTACCTGGTTTTCATCAATTACTACCAGTAACCCCCAACGCAATGGATCGGCATCACTTGGTGTAAATCGCTCACCTGTTCCACACCCTAATAACTTTGAAAAAGTAACCCCTGGAAAAGTGCGCACAGCGCGACGATTCAGCGCCATTCGAGACAATGCAAATGGAATTCTTTTCTTTTTAATCTGCCAAAAATAAGCAACAACTATCACTTCAAGATACCTGTAGTCTCAAATATTTTCTCGATACATAGTTGAGGTGAATCCCACATAGGAGCATGCCCTGTCTCTGCAAAAATGAACCACTGTGCATGCTCTGGTAGTAACGTTCTTTCTTGGCAATCTCGCGCTGGCAATGTGTTATCACTATCTCCAAAAATAACAGTAACTGGAATATCAGAATTAATCGGTGAATCGAATCTTCTTTTGAGCATTCCATCCCATGCGGGGTAATAACCAGCCGAAGTTGCCATCGCCATAGTTGCATCGAGACAAATCTCTTTAGAAAAATCTTTCCATCTCGGGCTAACATCGGCGAATCCAACTTTTCGCGCATATTCAATGTCAACAACAAAGGGTGCGACAACCTTGATTGCCTTAGCTAGTGCTTTAGCAACTGCAGTTCCTGGATATCGCGCTGAATAAGGCGCTAACCACAATCCCGCAGGTGCTAAACCTATAACACTTTTTACATTCGCGGGTGCAAGAGATGCGAGTTCAAGTGAGATCCAACCACCCAATGAATTACCGACTAAATGGAACTGATCTATACCGTGATTCTCTTTCACGCTATCGCGCAACAAGAGAGCAAGTGATTGCGGATCCATTGCTTGCGCAGGATCAAATGTCGATTGACCATGTCCCGGAAGATCAACAGTGATCACATTGAACTTTTCAGATAGCGAAGGAATTATCGGCTTCCAAGCAGTTGCAGCTGAACCAAGTCCATGCACCAGTACAAGAACGTCCTTAGAAGTTGGCGAGCTATAACTCCGTGTTGAAAGTGTCATTTCAATCCCCAACAATCATTGGCGTAGCACTTGTAACACGAATGAGTTCAGCAAATGATGTTGGATATACAGCGTGTGGATGTCCTGCTGCTGCCCATACGGTTTTGTAATCATTGAGTGCCTGATCGATAAGGGTTATCTCTGGTTGCGAAACCCATCCAATTGGGCTTACGCCACCAATTGAATAACCACTTCTCTCTTTCACGTAATCGGCGTCAACGCGATCTAGTTTTTCTATGTTTAGATTTTGCGCAACAAGATAAGTGTCAACTTTATGGCGACCACTTGTAATTATAAGCAGTGGATTTCCTGATGGAAGTTTGAAAATCAATGAGGAAGCAATCTGTCCGACTTCAATACCTAGGCTATTTGCTGCATCAATTGCAGTGCGGGCAGAGTCGGAGAGAACCTTTATTTCACCATCGATACCAAGTAATTGTGCGGCATCGATGAAGCGCCTAACTGCTGCTTTTTCCAGAATTCCATCCATGTGCGAACTTTATGAGATAACGTAACGCCGTGTCTTCCAAAGTCCTCACTAATTATGAGCATGGGATTCACGCCCGTAATGCAGTGTGGGCGAGTTTTTTTGCTCTAGGAATCACAGGTATGGCCTGGATTCCACGCATCCCAGAAATAAAAAGTGCCTTGGGTTTGAGCGATGGTCATTTTGGATTGCTGCTTCTTGCGAGTACGTTCGGCGCAGTTCCTGGAGCTCAGCTTTCAGGGCGAATCGTGCATATGTACTGTTCGAAAATTGTTGTGCGAATTGCAGGAGTAACTCTTCCCTTGGGAGTGAGCATCATGGGAATTGCACAGAACGTCCCAACTCTCGCTCTCGGTCTTTTCATTTGTGGATTTAGTGTTGCATTTATGGATGTGGCGCTCAATAGCCAAGCTATTGCAATCGAAGAACATACACAAGGACGCTGGATGTCAACGTTTCATGGCCTCTGGAGTATTGGAGCATTTTTTGCTGCACTTATCGGTGGACTTGTCGCAAATCTTGTTTCACCAAGAGTAAATATTTTAGCAATCTCTGTAATCAGTTTCCTTTCATATTTTGTTATTACTCATTATTTACTCTCGCCAGATTTAGATGGACATCGGGGTAAAGAAGGAATTGAAACTTCCTCCAAAGTTCCACTTGTAGGCAAAGAGGCAATGATTTTATGGGGGCTAGGTATCGGCTTAATATGTGCACTGGTACCTGAAGGTGGGGCATACGACTGGAGTGGAATTTTACTTCGAGATCATATGAATATTGGTACAGGAACAAATGCTGCTGCTGCGATTGTATTTTCTCTCACGATGATTGTGAGCAGACTACTTGGAGATAAATTCTTTGAACTATGGGGACATGTCAACACAGTCAAATACGGTGCACTTTTCGGTGGAGGAATCTGGGGTCTCTCTATTCTCATCAGTATTCCCTTAGCGCAATCACATCAGCTGCTGAGCCTTGTCATTATTTGCATTGGTTTTGGTGCAGCAGGTTTTGGAATAGGACCCTTCTTTCCTGCCTTTAATTTAGCGGCAGCTTCTATTCCTGGTGTTGCACCTTCAGTTGGATTAGCCCGCATTGGTCTTATCGCAATTGCATCCTATTTTGCTGGCCCGACCTTAATTGGTGGAATATCGCAACTAACTTCCCTGCCAATAGCTTTTGCTTTTCCAGTGCTCTTGATGATGGGCGCTGCTCTTCAAACAAGATTTATCAAAGTAAGTAGGCTTAGTACCGAGAAATAAGGGCTGATGAGTTAGCGTTGCCCACTATGAGCGCGACTTATAGTCAAGAAGAATTAACCACAATCGGCAATCGGGCACGCAATGCCGCATGGGCGACTTTTGGAATCATGGGTTTGGTTTCAATGGGCTGGGTTGCTCGAGTCCCTGAGATAAAAGATATTGTCAATCTCAACAATGGTCAGTTTGGTCTTGTTTTGGTCTCAGGAACCATCGGTGCGCTCTTTGGTGCGCAATTATCAGGAAGATTGATTCACACATTTGGATCTCGTCGAGTAATTTCTGTTGCGATATTTGTAATGCCTCTGGGACTCATTGGAATAGGACTTGCACAGACAACCCCCTATTTAGTTTTCTCACTATTTGTAATGGGTTTTGGATATTCGAGTATGGATATTTCAGTCAATACCCAAGCAGCCGTTATTGAAAAAATTGTAAAGCGCCGTTGGATGTCTACTTTTCACGCGCTCTGGAGCGTTGGTGCATTTAGTGCTGCGCTACTTGGCGGAGCAATTGCACACTTCATAAGCCCTAAGACTCATCTAGTTGCACTAGGAATAATTTGTATGCTCGCCTATATACCAGGTGCAATTTTTCTCTTACCTCCAGATCTCGATGAACACGATGGCGGAGAAGAAGAAACAGAAGCCAAGATCCCATTGTTTAGCACATCTGTGTTGCCGCTGTGGGGCATGGGTATTGCAATGCTCAGTGGATTAGTTGCAGAAGGTGCGGCAAGTGACTGGGGCGGAATTTTATTGCGCGACAGTATGGGAATTGATAAAGGAAAAAATGCAACTGCATTTGGTTGCTTTGCATTAGCGATGATTACCAGTCGATTCCTGGGCGATAAAATGCTTCATCACTTTGGTCCACTTCGTACTGTAAAAATTGGTGGTTATTTAGGTGGCATTGGATGGGGGATAGGCGTACTCATGGCAGTTCCGCTTTCGGACTCCCATCAACTTCTATCTCTCATCATTGTTGATATTGGCTTTGCTTTGGCTGGCTTTGGCCTTGGACCGATGTTTCCTGCGATTATTTTGGCGGCGTCACAAACC
This sequence comes from Actinomycetota bacterium, assembly GCA_026392845.1. Taxonomy (GTDB): domain Bacteria; phylum Actinomycetota; class Actinomycetes; order Nanopelagicales; family Nanopelagicaceae; genus Planktophila. Next base: position 15,748 of record JAPLBJ010000068.1, on the reverse strand, counting down.
CCTGGTATTGCATCATCAGTTGCGATGGCACGCGTTGGCGTAATTGGAATGATGGGATTCTTTATTGGGCCAACTATTACGGGCGGTCTCGCTGAATTATTCACATTACCGATTGCTATTTTGTTCCCAGCAATTTGTCTTACCTTTGCTGGTTATATGTCTCGATCACTTCGAAATGCGCGCTAAGCAATAATCCAAGTTTGAATTATTGTGAAGAGTGAGACTGCATAAAGTAATCCTGCGAAGGATCGGCGCATCAGTAATGGATTTGAAAGTTCGCCCATGCGCGATGCGAATCCAGCAATAACCACGGCAGATATCGCCATCAATATTGGTAGGTGCCATGAAATCTCTGACCAGATGGCATAGTGTCCAAAAAATGCCGTCAACGTATTGAGCGCAATGATAAAGAGAGAAGTGCCTGCTGCTTTATTTGAGGTGTTATTGAAGAAGAGAATCAATACGGGGATTGCGAGGAAGCCCCCACCGATTCCAAAGAGGCCTGTCATCAAACCAATTGTCAGTGAAATCGCGATAAGGGCTAAGACAGGAATCTTCTTCTCGCTACCACCAACTGGCTTGAAGAGCATGGACGTTGCAGCGGAGATAAGGACGATTGCAAAACCTGTTGTAATAAATGAATCAGGTAAGCGGTGTGCTACCCATGAACCACCAAGATTTGTAACTAGACCTAGTGCCCAAATAACAAGTGCTTCTTTGATCAGTACATCTTTAGTGCGAAATTTAGAGATGAGCCCTGAGACGGCAGCACTAAAAACTATTGCAAGAGCTGCAGTTGTTGCATGGGCAGGAGTGAAATTGAATCCATAAATAAGAATTGGAACAGAGAGCATTGCACCACCAGCGCCAATAAAGCCAAGTACTGCGCCAATAAATCCACCTGCGATGAGGGCCCCTAGTATTTCCATATACGCATAATGACAGAAAAGGGCCCCGGGTTTTATCCCGAGGCCCTTTTGCTATCTAGTTTTTTTAGAGGCTAAAGAATGCAGATGTAATGCTTGGACCAAAGTTTGCTCCGCCGCCTACAAGGACGAAGATAATGAGAGCTGCCCCAGCAAGTGATAGATCTTTGAAGAATCCAATTGATTCGTTTTGCTTAGCTGTCGCATCTGTTTCTTTCCAGAATGCGTGCATCATAAATGCTGCTGGGATTAAGAAGATTGCAATAAGTAGTGCACCGAGGTCGGCGTAGATTCCAAGTGCGATGTATAGACCGCCGATAAGAATCATCAATCCTGAAACAACAACGCTGAGTTTTGCAACAGGGACTTTCTTATATTTTGCATATCCTGTCATTGCCTCAAGCTTTGTGAGGTGCATGATTCCTGAATTGATAAAGATTGCCGCAAAGAGAATGCGTGCGATTACGAGTACTACGTCCATGGGACTCCTTATTGATTTTTCTGTGAATGAAACGTACATAGGGAGAGTAAGGGAAGATAGTTGAAATTTCAACTACATTCGATGACTTTCAAGGCAACTTTCAACCTTGCGCGTTGCGAGATCACGCTGAGCCAGAGGCAGCCTTGCGTCTGTCAGCCCTGGGGGTTATCTTTCGAACATCTGTTCGAATATCCACAGCTTAGCGAAAGGCTCCACCGAAATGTCAGTGCCGCAACCCGTTACACAGATTACGAAAGCCCTCGATGTAACCAGTGAGGGAGCAACTCCTATTGAATTTACTTTCAAGGGTCGTCGCTTTCGTATTCATGCAATCTTGTCACGCTGGTGTGAAGCCGGTGGTTGGTGGAATCACGTCAGCGATGGAAAGTATCGCCCAGATGATCAAGCGCGCTCGCTCTGGCGAGTAGAGGCAGCACCTATTGGCGCACTGACAACATTTGAACTCGAACGCGATGAAGTAAGCGGTCAGTGGATCATTAGAAATCTGTAATGAGTTTTATACATCTCAATGTTGCCAGTGGGTATTCACTCAAATACGGCACAACACAACCACGCGATCTTGTTGCGCGCGCTGCTGAATTTGAAATGCCGGCGCTCGCACTTACCGACCGTGACGGATTAGCAGGAGCGATTCGTTTTGCACAAAGTTGTATTGAATATGGAATTGCACCCATTATCGGAATCAACTGCGCAATTGATTTAGGTGATCCTGTAAAAGAGTTACCGCGCATCACGCTTCTTGCCCATAGCGATGGGGGCTGGCGCTCGCTATGTCGTTTGCTGACATCGCTGCATATGGATTCTGATAATCGCAAAGTTGTACTGACTCTTGAACTATTGCAAAAATATAGTAAGTACAGCACCAATGTTTACGCCCTCCATGGCCCGCAATCACCGCTTGCTAGCGCTATTGCAGAACACCGATTTGATGTTGCTTTTAGTATTTTCAACAAAACACGTGACCTCTTTGCAGATAATGCAATTGAATGCGTATCTCATCTTGTTGCAGGCTCTGGACCGCGCTCTACTGCATTTGCAGCGCGCAGCCTTATCTTTGCCCGCGATCACGATATTGATGCAGTCATTACCAATACCGTACGTATGCGTGATCGAAGTGATGGCCCGGTAGCTGACATTCTGGATTGCGCTAGACAATTAGTTCCATTGCATCAGCGTCATCTTGAGCGACGTAATGCTGAAGCATTTTTGAAATCGAGTGATGAAATGATTTCACTTGCTGGCGAAATTGCCAGGGCTGCGGGGGAGCGAACTCCGCGAGAATTATTAGCGACAACGCGCACATGGGCAGAACGTTCTTTGTTATCTCCTGCGCGAGATATTGGTTTAGGTGGAATTCATTTACCCGAACCCGAAGTTGTTGGCGCAACGTCAGCCCACGAGATGCGTTCTTTATTGCGTACCAGAAGTCTTGCAGGAATCAATTGGCGCTATAACGAGAGTGCATCAATAAATAAAGCCCGACAGCGTTTAGATGATGAATTAGCAACTGTTGCAACTCTTGGTTACGAGTCATATTTTCTCACCGTTGCCGATATTGCAGATATGGCGCGAGAACGCGGCATCAGAGTTGCAGCCCGTGGAAGTGGCGCGGGCTCACTGATCTGTCATCTCTTAGGAATTTCAGGAGTTGATCCTTTGCGCCATGGACTTTTGATGGAGCGTTTCTGCTCACCGCTGCGCGCAGCCCTACCCGATATTGATATCGATGTTGAATCTGATCGACGGCTAGAAATTTATGATTTAGTTTTCAAGCGCTATGGCGAAAGTTCTAGATGTGCCACAGTGGCAATGGTCGATACATATCGTGCCCGCCATGCGATTCGCGATACAGGAGCGGCTCTTGGTCTTTCTGCGATGGAGATAGATCTGATTGCAAAATCAATGCCCCATGTGCGCGCTAAGAATATTTCACAGGCTCTAGAAAATTTACCTGAACTTCGAAAACTCAATCTTTCAGCCCCTCTTACAGCGATGACTATTTCACTCGCTGAAAAACTCGATGGCCTACCAAGACATTTAGCAATGCATCCATGCGCCATCGTTTTATCCGATGCCGGTCTCTACGATCGAGTATCGGTACAGCGCAATGCAAGTGGCTACCCAATGGTGGAATTCGATAAAGATGATGTTGAAGCAATAGGACTACTCAAGCTCGATATTTTGGGAGTTCGCATGCAATCGACAATTGCGTATGCACTCAAAGAGATAGAGCGCGTTGAAGAAAAAGTAGTTGATATAGATTTAGTGCCAATCGATGACAAGGCCACATTTGAGTTGATTCAATCAACGCGCACCCTTGGAATTTTTCAAATTGAAAGTCCAGGACAGCGCGAACTTGTTGGAAAACTTGCACCAGCAACATTTACAGATTTGATTATCGATATCTCACTCTTTAGGCCAGGGCCAGTCAAGAGCGACATGATTACGCCATTTCTCAAAGCCAGACATGGCTGGGAGAGTGCGCGCATTATTCATCCTGATCTCTACGAGATTCTCAATGAAACTGAAGGCGTTGTTGTCTTTCACGAACAGGTCATTGCAATCATTTCTGCGATGACAGGTATCTCCTTTGCTGCAGCTGATGAGAAACGGCGCGGAATGGGCGACCCTTCCGAGCAACAAGAGATCTGCGATTGGTTTTTCCCTGCCGCAACAGAGCGCGGATACGAGTTAGCTATCGTTACTGAAATCTGGGATGTACTGCGAGCTTTTGCATCCTTTGGTTTTTGTAAAGCTCATGCAGCAGCATTTGCGCTACCTACATATCAATCTGCTTGGTTGAAAACTCACCATCCTGCAGCATTTATTGCAGGCATTCTTACGCATGACCCAGGCATGTATCCCAAACGCTTGATACTCGATGAAGCACGGCAAATGGGAATCACTCTCGCACCCCTTGATGTAAACCTTTCAGATTCCGTTTACAGAGTTGAAAGTAGTGAGGATGGTTATGCAATACGCATCGCACTTTCTACAGTGAGTGGAATTAGTGCGACTGAAATTGAATCAATTATCCAGTCGCGTCCATATACAGATATCACTGATTTTGCACGACGCTCTGGTGCATCTATTTCAATAACCGAATCACTCATTCTTACAGGAGCTTTTGACAGATTGCATTCCAGTGATGAAATACATAGGCGCGATCTCTTGTTGCATATTAAAGATCTTGTTCGCTCTCCAGCACTTGCAGTCTCTGGTGCTCAAATGAATTTAGGTTTTGAACCACCACCACTTATTTCAAGTGGACTACCCGCCATGAGTGCAGCTGAAGGCGTACGTCATGAAATAGAACGTTTAGGAATGGATATCACCCATCACCTTCTTGAGTTCTATGCACCATTTCTCAATGCAATTGGGGCAGTGCGTTCTTCTCAACTTCTAGAGGCGCGTTCACAGAGTGAGGTATTTGTTGCAGGGGTCAAAGTTGCAATGCAGACACCACCAATTCGTTCGGGCAAGCGCGTTATTTTTCTAACTCTCGATGATGGTTATGGGTGCAGTGATTCAACTTTCTTCACTGATGCACAAATAGATTATGCCGACATCCTCTATAACTCATCTCTACTTTTAGTACGAGGGCATACGCGCCGTACAGGGGCTCGTGGTATTTCGATTCGGGCAACAGGGGCATGGGATCTTCGCAGCGCCTACGAAAAGTGGAGCGCTAAGCAAAGTAGCCTCGTCGTATGAGCGAGGAAGAGGCAACGCAGTCAACAATTTTGCATGTTGATATGGATGCCTTCTACGCCTCTGTTTCAGAGCGTGATGATCCAACGTTGAAAGGCAAAGCAGTTGTAGTTGGCGCGGGTGCTCGAGGAGTTGTTCTCTCTGCAAATTACGAAGCAAGAAAATTTGGAATTCATGCTGCAATGCCAGTGGGACGTGCGCAACGACTAGCGCCACATGCAATTTTTATTCCACCAGATCATGCGCGCTACAGCGAAGTATCTGAAGGAATCATGGAGATATTTCAATCATTTACTCCATTACTTGAGCCGATATCACTAGATGAAGCATTTCTCGATGTCACAGGCGCAAAACGCTTACTTGGTACAGGGCGAGAAATTGCACAAGCAATTCGCGCCAAGGTTGAAAAACAAGAAGGCATCACATGCTCGGTTGGAATAGCACCTTCTAAATTTATTGCAAAGCTTGCATCAGGACATTGCAAACCAAATGGAATTTTAGAAATACCTATAGATCGCATACTCACTTTTCTGCATCCACTCCCAGTCAAAGCAATATGGGGAGTAGGGCCAAAAACGGCTGAAGTACTAGAGCGATTAGGACTTCGTACCGTTGAAGATATTGCAAAACTTCCGCGCACTACTTTGATTCGTGCATTAGGTGAGGCAAGCGGTGCATCCCTTTATGAACTTGCATGGGGTCGCGATTATCGCGATGTGGTTACTGATGAGCCAGAGAAAAGTATTAGCGCCGCAGAAACATTTCCATTTGATTTAGATAGTCCTGAAGAAATTTTGAAAGAGTATTTACGTCTATGTGAAAAGGCGACATCCAGGCTTCGCAGCCGCAATCTCTTCGCTAAAACAATTTCAATCAAAGTGCGCTTTGCGGATTTCACAACAATCAATCGCTCCAAGACTTTGCCACTGCCAATAGATTCCACGCACGAGGTCTATGACGTTGTAAAAGGTTTGTATACAGCGCTTCGAATCGAGCGAGCGCGTCTGCGACTTGTGGGAGTTGGACTGGAGAATTTGAGTGAAGGCGCCCCGCACCAGATGCTTCTTGGTCAACGTGAGAATGGATGGCGCGAAGCAGAGAGCGCTATTGATAAGGCACAGGCACGTTTTGGGCGAGATAGCGTGCGCCCGGCTCGCTTAGTAGAGCCTGAGAGCGAGGGCGATGATTCCTAGTAGCGATGAAAGAGAAGATGTTCTATTGTGGCGCCATGGCACTTTCTGAGCACGAAAAACGCTTACTAGACCAGATGGAAGCAGCTCTTCTCACTGAAGATCCAAAGCTTGCAACCACACTCTCTGGCACCAAAATGCCTATTGCACGAAATCGCAGCCTTCTCGCTATTGCCCTCCTTGCCCTAGGTTTGGCGACAATATTTGGCGGCCTCATTGCCAAAGTAACTTTCATCGGAGTCATCGGATTTCTTGTAGCCCTTACTGGACTCATTCTCCTTATCTCATCCGTTGGGGCCGTTGCCAAGGCGGCTAAATCCCGACGCTCACCCCGTAAGGGTTTTAGCCTCAGCGATCGCCTGGAGAAGCGCTGGGATGAGCGCAATAGCGATCAATAAAAACTAAAGTCAGGTAGAAGAGCTCCTTCGGGGGCTCTTTTTTATGCCCAAAAGTAGGTGGAGCCCGGTGGGGAGGATGGGGGAGAAAGGTGGCGAAAGGTGGTTGAAAAAGGAGGAAAGTGGAGTAAAGTGGGGGATTATTGCGATTAGGCAATATCTAGCGATCCTTTGGGGAAGGGGGCGCACCACACATGTTCCTGGGCACCCATGAACCTCGTTTGGATGAAAAAGGCCGCCTCATTCTTCCTGCGAAATTTCGCGATGATTTAGCTGCAGGTTTAGTTATTACAAAAGGACAAGAACGTTGTCTTTATGTTTTTCCATCACAAGAATTTTCAGTTATTACTGACACGCTAAAACAAGCGCCAGTTACTGCGAAATCAGCACGCGATTACCAACGTGTGATGTTCGCAGGTGCACACGATGAAATTCCTGATCGTCAAGGTCGCATAACAATTCCACAAGGTCTGCGCACATATGCAGCACTTGAAAAAGATTGCGTTGTTATTGGTGCAAATACTCGCGTTGAAATTTGGGATGCAACTGCATGGAATGAATATTTAGCAGATCGCGAAAAGAGTTTTGCTGATGTTTCAGAGGAGGTTTTCCCGGGCCTCTTCTAATAAAAGTTTGGTCCAACTCTCTGTTGTGGCCACCGCCGACCCTTCGAAAGTATCGGCGCCCCTTCCCCGGCGCCGATACAAAAATAGATCCGTCGGCCGGCGGTGACCAGAGCAGAGAGAAAAGTTCGAGAAAAGAAAAGTACGAGTAGAGAAATGGGGGAGAAGATGACAAGTAGCACTACACACTATTCGGTAATGCGCGATCGTTGCGTTGAGCTTCTTGCTCCCGCAATTCTTGCAAGTGAAAATCCAGTTGTTGTCGATGCAACTCTTGGTCTGGGTGGTCACACAGAAGCGTTATTAAAAGCATTTCCTAATCTGACTGTTATCGGTATAGATCGTGACCAGAGCGCAATAGATCGTGCTACCGAACGGCTATCACCGTATGCGAATCGACTAAAGACAGCTCACTACACCTTTGATCGTATAGGCGATGTAGTGCAATCTTTTGGTTACAAAGAAATAACTGGAGCACTCTTTGATTTAGGTGTTTCTTCAATGCAACTAGATGAAAGCAATCGCGGTTTTTCATATTCGCATGAAGCGCCACTTGATATGCGTATGGATACTTCACAAGGCCTCACCGCGGCAGAGATTGTCAATTCGTATGAGCCGGGTCAGTTAGTACGTATCTTGCGCACATATGGTGAAGAAAAATTTGCAACGCGCATAGTTGAATCAATTGTGAAGGCTCGCAACAAAGCCCCTCTCAATTCGACAACAGAGTTAGCAGCACTTGTAAAAGAAGCAATTCCGGCTGCAACTAGACGCACTGGCGGCAATCCAGCAAAGAGAACATTCCAAGCGCTACGCATCGAAACAAATGATGAATTAGGCGCCGTTTCACGTGCGCTACCAATTGCAATGCAACTACTTAGCGTAGGTGCTCGTCTTGTAGTCATGTCTTTCCAGTCACTTGAAGATCGAATTGTAAAAGAACTATTTGTCGCATCAACAACATCTGGTACACCGCGAAATCTTCCATTTGAACTTCCTGAATTTGCTGCGAAATTCTCACTTGTCGTCAAAGGAAGCGAAACTCCTTCCGAAGAAGAACTCATGGAAAATTCAAGATCGGCATCAGTTCGACTTCGAGCAGTAGAAAAGGTAGCGGCATAATGGCGATTACAGTATTTGCACCAGCAATTACACGTTCGAAAGAACTTATTGCTGAGAAGACGAATCAAGTAGCGCTCAAAATTGTTACTAACGACTCTGAGAGCAAGCAAGCGGATAGAAAATTCTTTGCCATATTTATTTCTGTTGTTGGTATTGCTGGTTTCATGCTCTTGCTAGTTATCAATACCCTACTTGCTCAAGATGCATTTGAGCTCAGTCGCCTTAAGGCTGAAAGTCGTTTAGTCAGCGATCAACGGGAAGCCCTTGCTCGCACAATTGAAAAGTCTTCATCACCAAGCGCACTTGCTCATTCGGCATACGCACTTGGAATGCGCCCCTCTGATTCTCCAATCTTCTTAAATCTAGATGCTCAAACTCTCGAAAGTGGAGTCAAACTCAATGGGTAATTTTTCACTAGCCCACGGGAGAATTAGAGTGCTCATTATTGGGGCACTCGTCTTTCTCATGGCTTTTGGAATGCGTTTAGTTCAGATTCAAGCTGTACAAGCATCGAGTTATCAAAATCGCGCAAATAACGAAATGTCACTCACACGCACATTACCCGCACCGCGTGGAGAAATCACTGATATTCACGGAGCTCCATTCGCGCGAAGTGTTGCAGCAACCAGCATTGTTGTTGATCAAACCCTAGTTTCTGATCCTGCAAAAGTAGCTGCATTTGTTGCACCTATTCTTGGGCTAACTACTACCGAAGTCACAAATAGCATTACGGGTACAAAGCGCTGGAGCATGGTTTATAGAAATGCAAAGCCAGCTCTATGGAAAAAACTTAGCGAAGCTACTGCTTCATATAACGCATCATTGAGTAAAGAAGAGATCGGTAAGCGAATCGTTGGATTCTTTCCAGAGCGTGGATACATACGTGAATATCCATCAGGGAAACTTCTTGCATCACTTATAGGCTTTGTAAACAATGATGGATTCGGCGCAACAGGGCTTGAATCAAGCAAAAATTCAATTATTGCTGGGATCGACGGTAGATATTCCTACGATAACGGCTACAAAGCAGAGATCCCTGGTTCACAATCGGAAATCATTCCTGCAAAAACTGGAACGTCAATTCGATTGACGATTGATCGTGATATTCAATGGGTTGCGTCTAAGGCGATAAGTGATGCAGTCAAGAAATCTGGCGCACTGAGTGGAACAGTAATTGTGATGGATCCAAAGACTGGTGAAATATTGGCCCATGCAACCGCTCCAACTTTTGACCCAAATAACCGCAAAGGTGTTTCTCTTTCATTGATGCGTAATCCTTCGGTTCAAGATGTTTATGAGCCTGGTTCAACTGGAAAAGTAATGACTTTAGCTGCTGCAATCGAAGAAAAACTTGTCACTCCAAACACAGTCCTTACTGTTCCTTATTCTCTAAAGAGATCTGACAAAGTTTTTCATGACCATGAAAAGCATGCAACGAAGAGATTGACCGTCTCTGGAATTCTTGCTGAATCAAGCAATACTGGTTCAATCAAAATTGGTGAAAAGTTAGAGAATCAAAAGCTCTACGACTATCTAACTAAATTTGGAGTTGGCGTAAATACTGGTTCAGGTTTACCTGGTGAATCCCGAGGAATCCTCGCTCCCGTTGGTAAATGGTCTGGTACTTCAGCACCGACAATCGCTTTTGGACAGGGATATTCACTCACTGCGATGCAAGCAACAAGTATTTTCGCAACTATTGCCAACGATGGTGTTCGCGTATCACCAACAGTAATTTCTGGAACAAGTGATTCAAGTGGACATTTCACGCCAGCTAATGCTCGTGCCAGTGAAAGAGTGATTAGTGCGCGAACTGCACAAGAAATGCGCGTAATGATGGAAAGCGTTGTCTCTGGTAACGGAACTGCTCCAACAGCGGCTATTCCTGGATATCGAGTTGCAGGCAAGACTGGTACAGCGATGCGATATAGCTCTGCTTGTAGTTGTTACAGTGGATATACAGCCTCATTTATTGGATTCGCACCTGCAGATAAACCACGATTTGTCATCAGCGTTACGATTCAAGATCCAAAAGGCCTTCACTGGGGTGGCGCACTTGGTGGTCCAGTATTCAAAGATGTTATGTCTTTCGCTCTCAAAAGTGAGCATGTTTCACCAACTGGTACAAAAGTTATTCCTGTACCACTCAATGAAAGAGAACTAAATGTACGCATCAAGAAAGATGCGGTGAAACAGTAATGCTTAGGCCAATATCAAATCAGAGTAAATCTCTGGATGAAATATCTAAAGTAATTTCTGCACAATCAAATATTGATATCTCTGAAATGAATAAAATCTGTATTACGGGGATTTCTCAGTCCAGCAACGAAGTAGAAGAGGGCGATATTTTTATTGCCCTTGCTGGAGAAAAAGCGCATGGCGCCCAATTTGCCGCAGATGCAATTCAAAGAGGCGCTAAGGCGGTCCTCACCGATACTGCTGGTGCGGTACTAATTACTGGCGTACCTGTTCTCATAACAAGTAACCCGCGACGAAGTGCAGGCGTACTGGGTGCTTGGTTCTATAGCGAACCGATGCGTGATCTGTATAGCGTGGGGATTACGGGAACAAATGGAAAAACAACTGTTACAACTATTTTGCATCAAATAATGTCTCTTGCTGGACGTGAAAGTGGATTGATTGGAACGATTGAGACGCGCATTGGTAGTGAGGTTCTCATAAGCAAGAGAACAACTCCAGAAAGCACTGAACTGCAATCACTTGCTGCGATTATGCGTGAGCGACACATGCGTAATCTCATTATGGAAGTCTCAAGTCATGCAATTACATTAGATCGCATAAGAGGTAGCCATTTTGCAGTTGTTGGTTTTACAAATCTATCTCAAGATCATCTCGATTTTCATAAGACGATGGATAAATATTTTGAAGCAAAATCTGCTCTATTCACTTTCGAATATGCAGATCTTGCCATAATCAATATTGATGATTCATATGGACGAAAATTACAAGAAATAACGGAGCTACCAGTAATTACACTTTCACGAACAAATACAGAAGCAGACTGGCATTACAGCGATATTAGTAGCGAATACTACGGAGCTCATATTGCAATACGCGGATCAGGTGGCATTCTCATCGAGGGCAAAGTAAATCTTCATGGCGGATATAACTATGACAATTTATTGATGGCTGTTGCAATCGCTGTTGAAAGCGGAATCGACCCTATTGATATTGCTTCCCTCTTGCCAAAGCTTCGCGGTGCATCAGGTCGCCTCGAATCAGTTGTACTGGGACAAAAATTTGCTGCTTTTGTAGATTATGCGCATTCACCCGATGCAGTTGCTCGTGTTTTAGAAACAGCTCGAGAATTGAGTATGGGTCGTGTCATCGGAGTATTGGGTTGTGGTGGCGATAGAGATCGCACTAAAAGATCAGCAATGGGACGCGCACTCAAAGAAGGTAGCGATGTTGCCATTTTTACAAGCGATAATCCGCGTTCTGAGAGCGCTGAAGATATTCTCAAAGAGATGACTACCGGTATTGAAGCTGCGAGTGTTATTACCGATCGCGCACAAGCCATTAGAAGTGCGGTGAACGAGGCAGGAGATGGCGATGTCGTCATAATTCTCGGCAAGGGGCACGAGACTGGTCAAGATATTGCAGGAGTAGTTCACCCTTTTGATGATCGAATTGAATTAGCGAAGGCAATTGAGGAAAAGAAATGATTCCTCTAAGCGCGCTAGAAATATCAGAAATTGTCAAAGGGCAATTACATGGTGAATCTAATGTCGTTGTAAGTATGCCTGCAGTATTTGATTCACGTGAGGCAATGCAAGGTTCTCTCTTTCTGGCCCTTGTTGGGGATAATCAGGACGGTCATGATTATGTGGATGCAGCCATCAATAATGGCGCGGTACTTACTCTCTCTACCCGAACCATCAATGGGAATCACATAGTTGTTGGCGATGTGATTGAGGCCGTGTCACTTTTGGCTCAATTCGTTCGATCACAGTTATCAGCAATGAAGGTCATAGGAATAACTGGTTCTCAGGGCAAGACAAGTACTAAGGATTTGTTACGTTCTATTTGTTCGACATCAGGAAGAACGGTAGCGCCAGTTGCATCCTTCAATAATGAGTTAGGAGTTCCGCTGACCCTTCTTCAATGTGATACGAAAACTCAATTTTGTATTATTGAAATGGGTGCGCGTCATAAAGGCGATATCGCAAAACTTTGTTCAGTGGTCAAGCCTGATATCGGAGTAGTTCTACGTGTTGGAAATGCTCATATCGGCGAATTTGGATCACAAGAAGCTATTGCACAGACAAAATCAGAACTAATCCAATCACTTGAAAAAGATGGAATTGCAATTCTAGGAAGTTACGACAAGTTCACTATTGCGATGAAGAGCTTACATAAAGGCAAGACGTTCACATTTGGCGAAAATCAAAGCGATGATGTCAGAGCAGCCGACATTGAAATTCGAGAAGGACGTGCGCATTTTGATCTTGTGACACCACAGGGAAGAGATGCTGTTGGTTTGCGACTTATCGGAGCCCACCATGTGTCAAACGCTTTAGCTGCTGCAGCCGTTGCAACCGCTCTTGGAATTGCTATTGAGGTAATTGCAGGTGCATTGTCGACTGCAGAAATTGCCAGTAAATGGCGAATGGAATTGCATGAATTTGATGGAATCATGCTTATTAATGATTCGTATAACGCTAATCCAGAATCTATGGCAGCTGCGCTTCGTACCCTTCTCCTATTCGCGCAAGAACGTGGGGGAGAATCATGGGCATTTATTGGAAAAATGCATGAACTCGGCGAGTCATCGGCCTCCCATCATCGAGATATTGGCACCCTTGCTCAAGAGATCGGAATTGATCACTGTGTTGCCGTTGCAACTCCAGAATACGCGCCAGTGAGTGGAGGAGATGCGTCGATGGCTTTCCATAACTTAGGCATAATTGAAGAAGCAATCGCATTCTCATCACATATCAATAAAGGCGATGTCGTACTCGTAAAAGCCTCCCGAGCAGAACATTTTGAATTGCTCGCAGATGGAATTGAGAAGGCGTGGAAAGAGCGAGCAGGTGAAAACGAATGAGACAGATTCTAATCAGTGGAGCGTTGTCGCTAATTTTTGCTCTACTTGGTACCCCGATGCTCATCCGTATCTTGGCAAAAAAAGGTTACGGACAAATAATTCGAGACGATGGTCCAAGTAGCCATCACACAAAGCGTGGAACGCCAACTATGGGCGGAATTATCATCATTTTCGCTGCACTCTTTGGCTACCTCGGTTCACATCTTATTACTCAAAATAGTATTACGACATCTGCAGTTTTGGTTTTTGGATTAGTTATCTCACTAGGTTTTGTTGGATTCCTTGATGACTGGCTTAAAGTTTCACGACAAAAGTCCCTCGGCTTGACCGGTAAGCAAAAATTATTTGGCCAAGCTCTTTGCGCGGCAATATTTGGTTACTTAGGAATCAGATTCGCTGATGTTGATGGATTGACACCAATATCACTTTACCTTTCTGGAGTGCGCGAGACATCCTTCAAACTTGGTGCAGTAGTTGTTATTTTGTGGGTAGTGCTCATGGTTCTAGCAACAAGTAATGGAGTAAATCTCACAGATGGTTTAGATGGACTTGCTACCGGTGCATCTGTAATGACATTTCTTGCCTTTCTACTCATTGGAGTTTGGGAATTCGGTCAGAGCTGCGCAATCACTACAACGTCTGGTTGTTATCAAGTTCGCGACCCACTCGATATGGCTGTATTTGCTGCTGGCTTTGCTGCTTCGTGTACTGGCTTTCTATGGTGGAATGCATCACCTGCTCGTATTTTTATGGGCGATACAGGATCGCTTGCTCTCGGTGGCGCACTTGCAGGACTTGCAACAACGCTTCGTGTAGAACTTTTGCTACTCCCTCTTGGTGGGCTCTTCGTGATCATTACATTTTCGGTCATTATTCAAACTCTTTATTTCAAAGCAACTGGCGGTAAGAGAATTTTCAAGATGGCGCCTTTGCAACATCACTTCGAATTACTCGGCTGGGGTGAGGTAACCATCGTGCTTCGCTTCTGGATTATTGCTGGACTCTGTGTCGCAGTTGGTCTAGGTCTTTTCTATGCACAATGGGTGGCGAAGTAAGAAAGATGGCCACGCTTTTTTCATCTCAGAAAGTGCTGATACTCGGTGCGGGTGTTACAGGTATTGCTGTTGCGCAAGCCTTATCCAAGCGAGGCGCCCATATCGCAATTGTTGAGGAGAATAAGGAATCCAACTTTGATTTTCCGAGAGTTGAAATAGATTCAATCGATATTTCAGATTGGGATTCAATCGTAGTTTCCCCAGGATGGAAAGAGTCACATCCAATTATTCAAGCAGCTCAATTAGGTGGCATTACTATCTTGAATGAAATTGATATTGCTTGGGAAATTCATCTTGAAATGGCTCCTTCTCAAAAATGGGTAGCAATTACTGGAACTAATGGAAAGACGACTACTGTTGAAATGGCAGCGAGCATGCTTCGCTCAGGTGGTTTTCATGCAATTGCATGTGGAAATGTGGGCGAGACTGTCATTTCGGTTGTGGATCAAAATGATCCGTATGACTATCTCGTTGTCGAGCTATCATCGTTTCAATTACATTGGTCAAAAAAGGCGCAGTTCGTCTCATGCGCAATACTAAATATTGCTGATGACCATACAGATTGGCATGGTTCTTTTGAAAAATATGCACAGGCGAAAATTTCATTATTGGATCGCACATCAACGGCAATACTTAATGGAGATGATGGGGTAGTAGTAGAAAAAAGCGCTCATTGGCAAGGAAGAAAGATTTTTTACGGATTAGACACCCCGAAACCTGGGGAACTTGGCGTAGTAGAAAATTTATTGGTAGACCGTGCATTTGTTCTTAATCCCCAAGAAGCGGCGATGATTTGTGAACTTGTTGATGTGAAACCAACTGCTCCACACAATGTCTCAAATGCACTCGCAGCCGCAGGTATCGCACGATCACTTGGGGTAACACACGAAGCTATACAGAAAGCTCTTCAAAATTTCACACCTGGGCGACATCGCATCGAAGTAGTGGGCGAAAAAAATGGCGTTACGTGGATCGATGATTCCAAAGCAACAAACCCTCATGCTTCAGCAGCTTATCTACTTTCGCAATTACGGGTTGTTTGGATTGCAGGAGGCTTGGCTAAGGGTGCAAAGATGGAAGAGCTCATTTCACGAACAAAAGGACGAATTCGCGCCGCCATAATCATTGGTAGTGACGGAGAACTAATTGCCAATGA
>JAPLBJ010000001.1 GCA_026392845.1 Actinomycetota bacterium | reverse complement strand
GTGTTGATCTTCCACGTGAAAAACGCGTTGAAGTCGCACTCACTTACATATTCGGAATGGGTCTTACCCGTTCCCAAAAAACACTAGCCGCAACTGGCATCAGCCCAGATGTTCGCGTAAAAGATTTGCAGGAGCCAGAGCTCGCAAAACTTCGTGAATACATCGAAGCTAACTTCAAGATTGAAGGCGATCTTCGCCGTGAAATCTCCGGTGACATCCGTCGCAAAGTTGAAATTCAAAGCTACCAAGGTATTCGTCACCGCAAGGGACTACCTGTTCGTGGTCAGCGCACACATACAAATGCTCGTACACGTAAGGGTCCTCGTAAGGCAATTGCAGGTAAGAAGAAGGTGACTAAGTAATGGCCGCTCCTAAGACAAAAACTGCTGCACCTGCAAAGGGCAAAGTTAAAATTCGTAAGAAAGAGAAGAAGAACGTTGCTGTTGGACAGGCTCACATCAAGAGCACATTCAACAACACAATCATCTCGATTACAGATCCAACTGGCGCTGTTATCTCTTGGTCATCATCTGGCCAAGTTGGTTTCAAGGGCTCACGTAAGTCGACTCCATTCGCAGCACAACTTGCAGCAGAATCTGCAGCTCGTCGCGCGCAAGAGCACGGCCTAAAGAAAGTAGATGTTTTCGTAAAGGGACCAGGTTCCGGACGCGAAACTGCAATCCGTTCATTGCAAGCAGCTGGTCTTGAAGTTGGAGCCATCTCTGATGTAACTCCAGCTCCGCACAATGGTTGCCGCCCACCGAAGCCACGTCGAGTCTAAGGAAGGAAGAGAATAAATGGCCCGTTATACCGGAGCAGATTGCAAGCGCTGTCGTCGTGAGAAAGTAAAACTCTTCCTTAAGGGAACAAAGTGCGATGGACCTAAGTGTCCGATCGAATCACGTCCATATCCACCTGGACAACATGGCCGTGGCCGCGCAAAAGAGTCTGAGTACCTATTGCAGATGCGTGAGAAGCAGAAGTGTGCACGTATTTACGGTGTACTCGAGAAGCAGTTCCGTGGTTATTACGAAGAAGCAAACCGTCGCCAAGGTAAGACTGGTGAAAACCTTCTTGTGATTCTTGAAACCCGTTTGGATAACGTTGTTTTCCGTGCAGGTTTTGCAAAGAGTCGCGATATGGCACGTCAGCTTGTTCGCCATGGTCACTTCCTAGTAAATGGTAAGAAGGTAAACATTCCTTCATTGCGCGTGACTCCAATGGACATCATTGATGTTCTTCCAAAGTCACACGACCTAACACCATTTATCGTCGCAAGTGCTGAACTCGGTGAAAAAGCAGTACCAGTATGGATGGAGGTTGTTGGTTCGCAAATGCGCATCATCATCCACGGTGTCCCTGCTCGCGCTGTAATCGATACCCAAGTTCAAGAGCAGTTGATCGTCGAACTTTATTCCAAGTAATTTTTTCAGCCGTTTAGTCGGCATGCACCCGCAGTAAAAGTAAGACCTAGACAGGAAATCAAATAGTGGATTTCCACGAAACGAAGAGGAGCAGCAGTGCTAATTGCACAACGTCCCACTCTCAGTGAAGAAGTAGTATCCGAAAATCGTTCACGGTTCATCATTGAACCGCTGGAACCAGGCTTCGGTTACACACTTGGTAACAGCATGCGTCGTACATTGCTTTCATCTATTCCAGGTGCAGCAGTCACAAGCATCCGCGTTGCCGGTGCACTCCATGAGTTCACAACTCTCGAAGGCGTCAAGGAAGATCTCACCGATATCGTGTTGAACATCAAGAACTTGGTGCTCTCATCAGATAACGACGAGCCAAGCGTCATCTACATCCGCAAATCAGGTACAGGTCCAGTAACCGGTGCCGATATTGCTGTTCCAACTGGCATCGAAGTTCATAACCCAGAGATTCACTTAGCAACACTCAATGGCAAGGCAAGTCTTGAAATTGAGCTCACTGTTGAGCGCGGTCGCGGTTATGTAACTGCAGTTCAGAACAAGCAAGCGGGAGCAGAAATTGGTCGCATTCCTGTTGACTCTATCTACTCACCTGTTTTGAAAGTTACATACAAGGTTGAAGCAACTCGCGTTGAACAGCGCACAGACTTCGATCGCCTCGTAGTCGATGTCGAAACAAAGCCATCAATGAAGCCACGTGATGCAGTTGCATCATCAGGTAAGACATTGGTTGAGCTCTTCGGCCTTGCACGCGAACTCAATGTAAATGCAGAAGGTATTGAGATGGGGCCATCTGTTACGGATGCTGCCCTCGCTGCCGATCTTGCACTTCCAATTGAAGATCTCGATCTAACAGTTCGTTCATATAACTGCTTGAAGCGCGAAGGCATTCACACAGTTGGTGAATTGGTAAATCGTTCAGAGGCAGATCTCATGGATATCCGTAACTTTGGTTCAAAATCAATTGACGAGGTAAAGGCAAAGCTCGTCTCAATGGGAATGTCTCTCAAGGACAGCCCAGCAGGATTTGATCCAACACAACACCAGAATTACAACGCATCAGTCGACGATGATTTCGCCGACGCAGATCAGGCCTAGGAGATACGACAATGCCAAAACCAACTAAAGGTCCTCGTTTGGGTAGTGGCCCATCACACGAGCGTCAAATCCTGGCAACACTTGCTGAGCAATTGTTTCAGCATGGAAAGATTACAACGACTGAAGCGAAAGCAAAGCGTTTACGTCCACTTGCAGAAAAGCTAATCACTTTTGCAAAGAAGGGCGATCTATCTGCTCGTCGTCAAGTAATGGCAAAGATTTCTAATAAGGGTGTAGTTCATACACTTTTCACTGAAATCGGTCCACGCTTTTCAACTCGCAATGGTGGATACACACGCATTACAAAGATTGGGCCACGTAAGGGCGATAACGCTCCAATGGCAGTAATCGAAGTTCTAACTGAGAAAGATAACTAAGTCTGACTTAGTAAATTTGAAATGACGGAACCCACTCTCTACCCAGAGAGTGGGTTTCTTCGTTTAAGGCTTGATATTGCTTACGATGGAACGAATTTTTCTGGATGGGCAAAGCAGCCAGATCGCCGTACATGCCAAGAATTATTAGAGAGCACTATTTCAAAGATTGCACGATTCAAAGTTGAAACTGTTGTTGCTGGACGCACTGATGCTGGTGTTCATGCGACAGGCCAAGTTGTCCATGTCGATGTTCCAGAGAATTTAGATTTAGAAGATCTGAAATACCGCATCAATCGCATCATGGATGAAGATCTGCGCATTACTAATATAAGTATTGCCCCACAAGCATTTCATGCCCGTTTTAGTGCCCTTCGTCGCGCCTACACATACAAAATTCTGGATAATAATCAGGTGATTCCACCACTGAATCGTGCCGATGTTGCACCTTGGTATCGCACACTTGAACCAGATCTTCTCAATGAGGCTTCAGCGCTGTTACTGGGCTCTAATGATTTCGCTGCTTTTTGTAAATTCCGCGAAGGAAGCACAACTATTCGAAATCTCGAGAAGTTTTCATGGATCCGCGATAGCAATGGCTTTCTCATCGCCGATGTTGTAGCTGATGCATTTTGTTATTCAATGGTTCGCAATTTAGTCGGGGCAGTTGTCTGTGTTGCAGATGGACGATTCGAGCCAGGGTGGGTTGTAACGACTCTAAAGAATCGAGAGAGAATCTCGGATTCCTTGGTATTTCCAGCACGTGGTCTAACCCTCTATAAAGTGGAATATCCACCCGATGCAGAGCTATTGGAGAGGGTAAAAATCACTGTGGCAAAGCGGGAAAGTGAGTCAGATTAGGCGATTTTGACCCCTTGCCCTGACACAGGTACCCTTACCCTCTGCACTCATTTGAGCGCTTAGCACCATGAATATCCCCGAAGTAACTGATTAGAAATAGAAGGTAGGCAAGAGCGTGCGTACATATAGTCCTAAAGCAGGAGATGCTGTCCATAACTGGCATGTCATCGATGCACAAGATGTGGTTTTAGGCCGTCTTGCAACACATGCTGCCGTTCTACTTCGCGGAAAGCACAAACCAACATTTGCACCACACATGGATATGGGTGACTTCGTCATCGTAATCAATGCAGAGAAGATTGCACTTTCAGGAAATAAATCAAAGCAGAAGTGGTCACACCAACACTCTGGTTTCCCAGGTGGTTTAACTTCAACTGTGTACGGGGAACTTCTTGAGAAGCACCCAACACGCGCTGTTGAAAAAGCGATCAAGGGTATGTTGCCAAAGAATCGTCTTGGAAAAGTTATTGCATCAAAGCTAAAGGTGTATGCAGGTCCAGAGCACCCACATGCTGCACAAGCACCAAAGCCTTATGTCTTCGAGCAAGTTTCCCAGATCGTTAAGTAAAGAGAGAGAAAATATAAATGTCAGAAAATACAATTATTGACGATCTAGATGATGTAGAAGCACCTACTTCATACACATCATCATCACCAGCACCAGCAACTAACCGCCCAGCAATCAAGGCACCAGGTGCAGGTACAGGTCGTCGTAAGGAAGCTGTTGCTCGTGTTCGCCTTGTTCCAGGAACAGGTCGTTGGGTTGTAAACGGCAAGACTCTCGAAAATTATTTTCCAAATAAAGTTCACCAACAATCAGTCTCAGAACCATTTCGCACAGTTGGTGCAGAGAATGCATACGATGTTTTTGCGCGTATCAATGGTGGTGGAGTTTCCGGTCAAGCTGGTGCACTTCGTCTAGGTGTTGCACGTTCACTCAATCAAATTGATGAAGAAGCAAACCGTCCAGCTCTTAAGAAGGCCGGATTCCTTTCACGTGATGCACGTGTTATCGAGCGCAAGAAGTACGGCCTCAAGAAGGCACGTAAGCGTTCTCAATACAGCAAGCGCTAATCCATATTTAGTAAAGGAGTTCCAATGGCACTCTTTGGTACCGATGGAATCCGTGGTCTTGCTAATCGCGATCTAACAGTTGAACTTGCACTTGATTTAGCTGTTGCCGCTGCCCATGTACTTGTCGAAAGTTCATCCAATAAAGATCACCGCCCAACTGCAATTGTTGGTCAAGATTCACGCGCCTCAGGAGAGTTTCTAGAAGCAGCTGTTGTCGCTGGTCTAACAAGTGCTGGAATCAACGTGTATCGCGTCGGGGTCTTACCTACACCCGCAATTGCATTTCTAGTTGCGGAATCAAAAGCTGATCTTGGAGTAATGATTAGCGCTTCACATAATCCAATGCCAGATAATGGAATCAAGCTTTTCTCTCGTAGTGGCGGAAAGTTAGATGATGTAATTGAGGCACGCATTGAAGCGCGTATGGGCGAAGAATGGTTACGTCCTACAGGTCGCGGTGTTGGCCGAGTTATCAATGATGAGAGTGCGAAAGAGCGCTACCTACAACACCTACTTGCATCCGTTACTACACCACTTGCTGGAATTACCGTAGTTGTTGATTGTGCAAATGGTGCATCTTCATTTGTTGCACCTGAAGCGCTTCGTCGTGCTGGTGCCAAAGTTATTGCTATTGCAAATACTCCAGATGGTTGGAATATCAATGATGGAGTTGGCTCGACACATCTTTCACATCTAAGGAGCGCTGTTCTTGAACATGGTGCAGATCTTGGAATTGCCCATGATGGCGATGCTGATCGTTGTTTAGCTATTGATGCAACGGGCGCTGAAGTAGACGGCGATCACATACTTAGTATCTTGGCAAAGAGTTTCAAATCTCGAGGAATGCTCAAAGGAAATACAGTCGTTGGAACAGTAATGAGTAATCTTGGCTTTATGCATTCAATGAAGAATGCTGGTATCGATGTAGTGACAACAGCTGTTGGTGACCGCTATGTTCTTGAGACAATGCTTGAAAAAGATTATGCAATCGGTGGAGAACAATCGGGTCATGTAATTATGCGCAATTACGCAAATACAGGTGATGGAATTCTTACAGCCTTGCAATTGATTCAAGAAATAGTTCGCACTGAAAAAACACTTGCAGAATTAGCTGTGTCAATGGTTCGCTTTCCTCAAGTTCTCATCAATGTAAAAGATGTTGCAAAAGAGAAGTTAGATGGCTCCGCTGTTATTGCTGAAGCGGTCAAGAAAGCACAGGATGAATTAGGTAGTAATGGCCGAGTTTTATTGCGAGCATCTGGGACTGAAGCCCTTGTTAGAGTCATGGTTGAAGCACAGAGTGATAACATCGCTACTAATATTGCGCAGCAACTTGCAGATGTAGTCAAAGGCGAACTGGGGTAATCATCAAATGTGCGGAATTGTGGGATACACAGGTCCGCAATCTGCCGTCGTTCCACTTATCGAAGGTCTTCGCCGCCTTGAATATCGCGGCTATGACTCTGCAGGAATAGCCCTCGGAACCCCCGGAACTCTCTTTATAGAAAAGCGCGCGGGTAAGTTAGTAAATCTTGAAGAGTCCTTTGATGAATCATTGCCAGTTGTTCATTCAGGAATCGGACACACCCGTTGGGCAACACATGGCGGACCAACTGATCGCAACGCTCACCCACACGTTGATAACGAAGGCAAGCTCGCAGTTATCCATAATGGGATTATCGAGAATTATTCAGCGCTCAAAGCGGAACTTCAATCCCGTGGACATACTTTTAAGTCTGAAACAGATACTGAATCAGTTGCTCACTTGCTCAGCGATCTACGTAAAGAACACAAAGGTGATCTCACCGCTGCAATGCGCGCGGCCGTGAAACTACTTCGTGGCTCATTCACACTTCTTGCAATTCATGCCGATGCACCAGATGTCATTGTCGGTGTTCGCCGTAATTCACCTCTTGTTGTTGGCCTAGGCAAAGGTGAGAACTTCATGGCCTCCGATGTTGCTGCATTTATTGAATATACAAAGCGAGCAGTAGAACTTGGTCAAGATGAAGTTGTAACAATTACCCCACAAGGAATTTTAATTACAGATCTTGAAGGAAAAGCAGTTGCTCCAAAGGAATATGAAATCTCGTGGAGCGCCGAAGCTGCACAAAAGGGTGGCTTTACGCACTTTATGCTCAAGGAAATCTTTGAACAACCAAAGGCAGTTGCCGATACTTTGATTGGTCGCCTCAGTGATAACAATCAAATTGTCTTAGATGAAATTCGTATGAGTTCCGCTGAGATAAAGGATCTCAAGAAGATTCTAGTTATCGCTTGCGGTACTGCTTATCACGCAGGAATGATTGCAAAATATGCAATTGAAAAGTGGGCAAAGATTCCTGTAGAAGTCGAAATCGCTAGTGAATTTCGCTACCGCGACCCGATTATTAATAAGAGCACACTCGTAATAGCAATATCGCAATCGGGTGAAACTATGGATACATTGATGGCAATCCGTCATGCAAAATCTGCCGGTGCTCGAGTTTTAGCAATATGTAATACGAATAGCTCTACAATTCCTCGCGAATCTGATGCAGTGCTCTACACCCACGCAGGCCCAGAAATCGCTGTCGCATCTACAAAAGCATTCCTCACTCAAGTAATTGCGGTATATCTCATTGGCCTGCACTTGGCTCAAGTTCGCGGCGTAATGAAGGATTCACAAGTGGCACAGTTGTATTACGAGATGCTCGAACTTCCAGGAAAAATTGAACAAATACTTGAAACTGTTGAGCCTCTTCGCACTCTTACTCGAAGCTTTGCGCAATCTGAATCCGTTCTCTTCTTAGGAAGAAATATTGGTTACCCAGTTGCTCTAGAAGGCGCTCTCAAACTCAAAGAGTTGGCATACATGCATGCTGAAGGTTTTGCTGGAGGCGAACTCAAGCATGGTCCTATTGCCCTCATTGATAAAGGAACACCAGTAATTGCGATATTGCCTTCAAGTCATGAGCATGCACTCGATGAAAAGATGCTCAGCAATATTCAAGAAGTAAAAGCGCGAGGGGCTCGTGTCATTGTTATTGCACAAGAAAGCGATGAAGTAGTTGGCGCAGAGCACATCATTCGAATTCCTCGTGCATCAGCAATTTTTCAACCAATACTGGCAACTGTTCCTCTGCAAGTTTTTGCATATGAAATGGCGATATGTCGCGGAAATGATGTTGATCAACCACGTAACTTGGCTAAATCTGTAACGGTTGAATAAGTGGAACAACTAGTTGATCAACGTAAGGCTCAATTCAATCGAGCCCTAAGATGGTCTGTTCTGCTATTTATTGGTTTTCTCTTTATAACAGCCCAGGTATTGCGCAGCGGTCCACTCATTGCCTGGGATGAAAAGATCAATAAGACCCCACGCCCCCGATTCGATGGTTTTTCTGGCTTTCTACTTAGACGTATAGATGATTTAGGTTTGCGATGGTTGACTGCGACGATATTACTTTTAGCGGCTGCCTATATTGCTTATAAATTCAAAACATGGAGACCGCTCAACTTAGCCGTACTATCTTTGCTAGCACTGAATTTAATAGTTGGATCTTTCAAGCTATTACTAGGGCGAACAAAACCGCGGCTAGGTGTTGACCTAATTCATGCTGGAGGAATGTCTTATCCCAGTGGCCATGCATCTAATGCAGTCTTGTCATGGGGGATACTGGCCTACATTCTTTATCGCTATGCAAAAGTAGATAGATATCAAGGTCGTTTAGCATCGGCTGCGGTAGCTCTTTTATCTCTGACCATTTGCATCGTCTCCTTGATACGTCACACGCATTGGTTCACCGACCTACTTGCGGGCCTATTCATAGGTACATCTATTCTTATCGCTGTGATCGCCGTTGACCGTTATGTTCCTTCGAAGAGTCAACTCTCATGATTGATGGCATCGGAATAGACGTCGTAGATATTGAGCGCTTCAAGTCATCTCTTGATCGCACTCCAGGTCTGGTTGAAAAACTCTTTACGGTAAATGAACGCACAAAACCGATTTCTTCACTTGCCGCTCGTTTTGCAGCAAAAGAAGCTCTCGCTAAAGCGCTCAGCGTTGGTAAGGGTTTGCCATGGCACGATGCAGAGATTCTTAATTTAGAAAATGGAAAACCAGTATTTCTCTTCCGTGGTGAAATTGCTGAAATTATTGATGGTGCCGATGTTCATCTCTCGCTCTCGCACGATGCAGGAATCGCATCTGCCATGGTGATTGTGGAGAGACCATGACGCACAATCGCGCCGAAGTACATATAAATTTACAAGCTATTGCTCGAAATGTTGAACTTCTAAAAAAGAAGTCAGGTACAGATCTAATGGCGGTAGTAAAAGCTGATGCGTACGGCCATGGACTAGTAGAAGTTTCTAAGACAGCGCTCCTTGCTGGAGCAGACTGGTTAGGCGTTGCGCTGCTAGAAGAGGCTATATCCCTTCGCAAAGCAGGAATTACTGCGCCAATTCTCGCCTGGCTTGTTCCACCAGGTTCTGATTTTCAGGGAGCAGTGACAAATAACATCGATATTGCAGTCTCATCAATTGCTGCATTCAAAGAAATCGCACAGATAAAAGGTAGGGCACGCGTTCACATTGAAGTTGACAGTGGAATGACACGTGGTGGTTTCTTAGATGAGTGGCAAGAATGCTTACAATTAGATTTTTCTACAGTAGAAGTGATTGGCTTCTTCTCACATTTTGCACGTGCCGATGAACCAGGTGAGCAACAAAATAGAGATCAATTTAAACGTTTCAAAGAAATGTTGGCAGAACTTGAAGCAGTCGGTGTTCACCCGCTAATCAAACATCTCTCTAATTCGGCGGCAACATTGGCTGATCATGGATCTGCCTTGTCGATGGTTCGCACGGGTATTGCAATGTATGGGCTTACCCCAGATACACAGATGGGCAGTAGTAAATCTTTCGGACTTATTCCTGCTATGACACTGCGTGCAAAACTTCATTTAGTAAAGAGCGTTCTCTCAGATTCACCAGTGGGATATGGCGCTACGGAAAAAACAACACGCGATACCCATTTAGGTGTTGTTGCGATGGGGTACGCCGATGGAATTCCACGTATTGCGCGCAATGCGGGAGTAACTTTCAATGGAGAACGTGCACCAATTATTGGTCGCATTTCTATGGATCAATTTGTCGTCGATCTTGGTCCTAACTCTGTAGCAAAATCAGGGGATTGGGTCACAATCTTTGGAGAAGAAGGATTTAGCGCAGATGATTGGGCGAGTGCATCAGGAAGTGTGAACTACGAAATGGTTACCCGAATTGGTCCGCGCGTGCCTAGAATCTACGACCATGGATAAGAACGAAAATATATTATCGATCAAAAACCTCACAATTAACTTTGGAGGCCTGAAAGCACTCGATGATGTTTTTCTTGATATTGCTCCTAATCAAGTGGTCGCCCTCATTGGCCCTAATGGCGCTGGAAAGACAACGCTTTTCAATGCAATCTCTGGATTAGTGAAACCAGATTCAGGTGATATTTCCTACGATGGAAAATCAATCAAATGGCCGAAGCCATCGCAACTGGCAAAATATGGAATTGCTCGCACATTGCAAGGAGTAGGCCTATATAGCGGACTTACTGTTTTAGAAAATGTAATGATGGGTGCGGATAAGCACAGGAATTCATATTTTATAAAGGACATGCTTGGACTCTCATCATCTAATGAGAGTTCACTCAAAGACCGTGCAATGGATGCACTTGCATGGGCTGGCGCTGCGCATCTCAGCGATCTCTCTCCTAGTGAACTTACATATCCAGATTCAAAGCGTGTAGCAATGGCTCGTGCATTGGTTATGCAACCAAAACTTTTATTACTTGATGAACCAGCTGCTGGCTTGGGTCAGGACGAGATTGATACATTGGCCAAACTCATCAAAGATCTTAAACGCAAATGTGCAATTCTTATTGTTGAGCATCATGTTGATTTTGTAAGTCATATTTCGGATGAGGTCTACGTTCTCAATTTTGGTAAAGTAATTGCTAGCGGAAGTTTTGAAACCGTGAAACGTGATCCAGCAGTTGTTGCTGCTTACCTAGGTACAGATTCAAGTAATCACGGTGGGCAGCTCTAATGCTTGAAATCAAAGATTTAGTTACCGAATATGGCTCCGTAAAAGCGCTCAATGGTATTTCTCTCGTCGCCCATGAAGGAAAGATCACTACAGTTATTGGAGCAAATGGCGCTGGCAAGAGCACGCTACTTCGCACTATTTCAGCTCTTGAGCATCCACGCTCAGGAAGTATTACCTGGAAAAATAAATCAATAGTTGGACTCTCTCCAGAAAAGATTGTGCGCTTAGGCATCGCGCACGTGCCTGAAGGCCATGCAGTTATTTCGCAGTTGAGTGTTGAAGAAAATATTGAGATGGGCGCACTCTTTCGCATGCGCAGCAATAAGACCGATGTGCTTCTGGCTATTCAAGAGATATATCAATTGTTTCCTAGACTTGAAGAGCGAAAGAAGCAATTAGCTGGCTCACTATCGGGTGGAGAGCGCCAGATGTTGGCAATCAGTAGAGCACTAGTTTCTCGACCATCTCTACTTTTACTTGATGAACCCTCCCTTGGCCTTGCACCACTCGTTGTTGAACAGATTATTCAAACAGTCAATGATCTCTGCAGAAATACTGGTCTCACGGTTTTATTAGTTGAACAGAATGCAAATACTGCACTAGGTGTTGCTGATCATGGAATTCTTTTGTCCTTAGGTACCGTTGCTGCTGATTTACCTGCAGCCCAAATGAAAGCAGATGTCGCACTTCGCGCGGCATATTTGGGGTACTAATGGATATTTTCTTATCTGCAATATTTGCAGGAACTTCGCGCGGCGCTATCTACGCACTTGCAGCTCTCGGATTAGTTCTTGTCTGGCGTGGCGCAGGTGTTGTCAACTTTGCGCAAATGGGTCAAGCAATGTTCTCTACTTACATTGCCTCCACTCTCATTGCCCAAAACTATTCATACTGGATTGCATTCGTTGTTGCACTAATTTCTGGTGGTTTACTTGGTGCGTTAGTCGATCTCTTAGTAATGCGCCCACTCAATAGAAAGAAAAGCTCGAGCGCACTTGATAGCCCTGCAATGCGTTCCACCATTCCAGTTATTGCCTCACTTGGAATACTGGGAGTACTCCAAGCAGCTGCAGGAATGATCTGGGCAGCGGAGGAGCGTGGATTTCCAACTCCGGTAAATTCTTTAGGTCTTGTAATAAATGGAAAAATAATGCCATTTACAGCATTTGATCTCTTTGTTATTGGAATAGTTTTTGTAACACTTGTTGCAACCACATATTTCTTCAAAGGCACAGGCATGGGCCTTGCAATGCGCGCCAGTGCACTCAATCCTGAAGTAGCACGTTTGAGTGGAATCCGAATCGGCCTAGTACGTACCTTGAGTTGGGTTATCTCTGGCGTTGCCTCATCTCTGGCTGGCTTATTAGTCACGCCAAGTGCAAATCTTTCACCATATACCCTCGATTTAATTTTGATTATTGGCTTTACCGCAGCAGTTGTTGGCGGCCTTGATAGTTTGCTCGGTTCAGTAATTGGTGGCTTTGCACTTGGCTTATTGGTCTCTTTCGTCAATGTCTACGATGCACCAGAAGATATCTTCTTAGCAATTTTGATTGTTTTGATCACCGTCCTCATTATTCGACCTCAAGGAATATTGGGTAGCAAGGAGGTTCGACGTGTCTAAAGCTTCTTCATATGGACGCAAGAATCTCGTGATCTCAATCCTATTTACTGCCCTTGTATTTTTCCTTTCAATAAAACTAGATCCATACAACCAAGGCCAGCTATCGGTTGCGCTGATGTTTTTCATCGGAATTCTTTCAATCGTTTTACTCACTGGCGCATCAGGTCAAATATCTCTTGGTCAAGGCGCTCTTATGGCAGTCGGTGGTTTTGCAGCAGCACTTGGAATTCTAAATCTTGGTCTATCAATATGGCTTGCAATCGCATTGGCTGTAATCGCCGCACTTCTTGCGGGTCTGTTATTGGGAATTGCGGCTGCGCGCCTTTCTGGCCCGTACTTAGCAGGAACCACACTTGTTATTGCACTCGCTATTCCATCACTTGCAACACGATTTGAATCTGTATTTGGTGGAGATGTTGGTCTCACAATCGCTTTTGGAAATCCACCAGCATGGCTTACAACTTTGATGGGTGAAGTTGGATACGAGCAATGGCAATTACTTGCAACACTTCCATTTGCAACACTTGCACTTTTCTTGACCTTAAACATTTTGGGTTCTCGTACTGGACGTAGCTGGCGAGCGCTGCGCGATAACGAAGTTGCAGCATCTCTTGCTGGTATGAAAATTTCGGAGACAAAAATATTTGTCTTTGTTATTAGTTCAGGATTTGCTGGACTTGCCGGAGTTCTCTATGGTCTTCGCGGCATTGTTGGACCAAGTGTGTACCCGATATCTCTTTCATTATTGTTACTTACTGGCGCAGTTCTTGGCGGAATTCGCAGCATCCTTGGTGCTCTCATCGGTGCACTCCTCGTTGTCTTTTTGCCAGACCTCATTGAATGGGCCTCGGCCTCTTTCTCACCATCGGAGCAGATCGCTAATTACCTGCCAGCTATGATTTCGAGCCTCTTGCTGATTTTGACTGTGGTCCTCAACCCTGGTGGCATTGCCCACGGTTTGCACCATAAGAAGAGGCGCCACTAGGGAAATTACGCCTAAATAGTGGTGTTTCGTTCACTAATTGTTCACTTATTAAGCCTCGCATGTTAGGTTCAGTCTGTTCTGGGTCGCCTGTGACCCGGCTACTGAGCGAGAGACCCTCGTGCTGGCGCTCAGTAAACTGCAAAAGAAAGAGTGAACGCAGTGAATAAAAGAAATACTTTCTCTTCTCTGACACGCAGAGGAATGATTGCATTCGTTGCTGGAGTCGCGGTGAGCACAATGGCTATCACCACTCTTCCAGCAACAGCTGCAAGTGATCCCGGCGTAAGTGCAACCGAAATT
>JAPLBJ010000040.1 GCA_026392845.1 Actinomycetota bacterium | reverse complement strand
AGACCCCGAGCGCTTTCCAGATGATCGCGAAATTATGAACAAAGTCGGTATGGGCGCTGTGTATCGCAAGACATCAACGGGGGAAGATCTACGTTCACCAGATTTTGACGGTGAAATAGAATTACTTGATAACTATTTTCATCCATATGCAAAGGCCATTACAGATCTTGTATCGCAGCGCTTGAATGGTGCAGGCAAAGTTGTCATTCTCGATATTCATTCGTATCGACCGGAACAACATGTAAATGCCGTCAACCATGGTCAAAAGCGTCCTGCGATGTGTATCGGTACCGACTCTTTTCACACATCGGCTGAACTCAAGAACTTAGGTATTAAATCTTTTGCACCCATTGGTGATGTATTTGAGAACGAGCCATACGCTGGAACCTATGTCCCCCTCAAGCATTACGGGGTTGATACATTCGTTCAAGCGATGATGATGGAGACTCGAGCAGATACTTTTGTAGATGAAAATCTAGAATTTCATGCAGGGTCAAAAAAAGTGATTGATTGTCTATCGAGCCTTATCGTAGGCGCGCAACTCTTGAAGTAATGCAAAACCAACTTTTTCATATAAGCGTTTAGCTGGAGCATTTGCTGCAAAGACTCCTAAGCCAACTCGAGAAACGCCTAATGAATGTAGACGAGAGAGCATTCCTTGCATCAGTTGTGCCCCAATTCCTTTACCGCGCGCATCTTCTGCCGTAACAATGGAGGCAAACATGTGATGACCGCTTCTCCACTTTGCAACTGTTCCCAGTGAAAGTAACTCCCCATCGCTACTGCGCACGCATCCCCAAAATAGTGATTCGGGATCACCTGAGCGCACCGAAGAATTTGGTGCATATGTATCAATGAATGAATCTATTTCTGCGCCATCTTCGATCGTTTGAATTATTGGGTACTGTGCATGTGGAGCAGTATCTGATGCATACGTATCCCAATTGCCATCGACTGCGTATCCATCTGGCACTGGCGTCTTTGATTTACGAGTTACAGAGCACTCATCCCAATCTGGATTCCAATATGGCTGTGAGCCAAAACCCATTCCGAAATATTTCTCATCATAAATTGTTAGCGAGAGATTTCCTTCATTGCGTGCAGCCTGCCTAAAGAGATGGGCAGGGCAATAAAGATCAAAGAGTTCTGCAACTTTTGGGTCATATGTTGCCCACTGCTGGGCAATTTCAAAACTTTCAGTAAATTCGTAACTCACGTATTAGTCCAAAAAGAAGTCCAGTAAAAAGTCCTTTGTTCCAGGAACAACGGCATATTTATCGAGATCAGTAATTCCCTCTGATGCAAGTACTTCGTCATCGACAAAGAAATTACCTGTGCAATCTGCTGCTGGGCGATTCAAAATTATGTAGGCCGCATCTGCCAAAATTTCAGGTGTTCTACATGCTGCAGTATCAACACCTGGAATCATTGCAAGGGCTGCGGTATCAATTGCAGTACGTGGCCACAGGGCATTGACGCCAATGCCATCGCGCTTGAACTCTGCTGACATTCCAAGAACGCACATACTCATGCCGTATTTAGCCATTGTGTATGCAACGTGATTTTTGAACCAGACAGGTTTCATTGAAAGCGGTGGTGAGAGATTGAGAATGTGAGGGTTGCGACCATCTGCAGCGGATTTTTTCAAGTGTGGAATAACTGCTTGAGAAGTAAGGAATGTTCCTCGCACATTGACATCAAACATAAGGTCAAAGCGCTTTGCCGGTGTTGCCTCTGTCTTAGTCAAATTGATAGCGCTGGCATTGTTGATCAAGATATCGATGCCACCAAATTCGCTAGCGGCTTGCGCAACCGCAGCCTCAATAGCATTTTCATCCCGCAAATCGCATTGAATAGGAAGGGCTGTTCCACCTGCGGCCTCTATCTCTTCCGCCGCTGAATAAATAGTTCCAGGCAACTTTGGATTTACTTCAGCCGTCTTTGCGGCAATTGCAATAGATGCACCATCGCGCGCTGCGCGAAGTGCAATTGCTAACCCAATGCCACGAGAGCCACCGGTTACAAATATCTTCTTGCCTGATAGATCTCCGCTGATACTCATTTGCTACCTTTCTTTGCCATAAAGTTCATAAAGGCTTCCATCGCTTCCTCAGATTGCAACGCCATAGAAAATAGTTGGAACTCCGCGCGCATTACTGCAGCAACTGAATCGTGTTGGCGCGCTTTGAGTAGCGCTTTCGTATTGATAATTGACTGCGGCGGTTGGGCTGCAATCTGTTGTGCAATCTTCATTGCTTCGCCGTAGGCATCGGTAGCAATAGATGCAACGAGTCCCATCTCTTTCGCTTCATCTGCGCCAAATGTGTCACCAGTGAAAAATATCTTTGCTGCTCTTTGATATCCCACTAATTGCGGAAACAGAAAACTCGATCCTGCCTCTGGAACTAAACCTAAGGAAGTAAATGGCATTGAAAAATTAGCAGTAGGTGATGCCACGACAACATCGCAATGCAAGAGCATCGTTGTTCCAACACCAACAGCGTGACCTTTGACAGCGGCAAGAAGTGGTTTTGGAAAATTGAGCAGCGCACCCAGAAATACTCCAACATCTGACTCTTCATCAGTTGGTGGGTTATCCATGAAATCTTTGATGTCATTACCTGCGGTGAAGTGATCTCCCTCTGATGAGATGACGACGCATCGAATGCCAAAATCCCCCGCAGCATCATTCAAGCCCTTTGCGAGCTCGGCATACATCGCGCGTGTGAGCGCATTCCTCTTTGCAGGGCGGTTGATAGACAGGGTCAGGACTGCCACATCCTTGCTGACCAAAATTTCGCTCATGTGCTCATTCTAGGGGTGCCCTTTAACAATATTTAGGAGCATACTGCTTAGACAACGCCACGGAGAGGCAAGCAAGTGGATCGATTACACACAATTATGGCTCGTGAACTCTCCCCTTTTGAAAAGTTAGTTTTAGAGCTGGTCTGTGAGGGTAAGACAAATTCTGCAATAGCAAAATTGACTTCACATACCGAAAAAGTTATTGAAAATACTGTCAGCCGAAGTGCACATGTTTTTGGAATTAAATCTGATAGCGAAACAAACTTGCGCGTTTTACTAGCACTCGCTTTTAGATCGTATTTTGGTGACCAAGCATTCGATAAGTTGCACGAAGAATGCATACAGTACGAAATAGATGCCGATGGTCGTTCGCACTGCAATGGTGTAGCACACCAAGGGGATAAGAAGATTTAACCCTTAACTCTCCCTGAGGGGATAGGGAAAACCCCCGCCTTCCAGTAATGGAATGCGGGGGTTTTTCAATTCCTAGATATTAGCTCTGCAATTTTCCAGAGATAAAATCTTCAGTCTTATCATGTGCCTGCTCATCTGTGTACTGAACAGGTGGTGTCTTCATGAAGTAACTAGATGGTGAAAGAAGTGGTCCACCGATCTTGCGATCTAGGCCGATCTTTGCGCAGCGAAGCGCATCAATGATTACGCCTGCAGAGTTTGGTGAATCCCATACTTCTAGCTTGTATTCCAAGTTCAATGGAACATCGCCGAATGCACGGCCCTCAAGGCGAACATATGCCCACTTGCGATCATCGAGCCATGGAATGTAATCCGATGGTCCAATGTGAACATTTTTGTCACCCAAGTCGTGATTGAGTTGAGATGTAACCGAGTTTGTTTTTGAAATTTTCTTGGATTCAAGACGATCACGCTCGAGCATGTTCTTGAAGTCCATGTTTCCACCAACATTGAGCTGGTATGTGCGATCTAGGTGAACGCCACGATCTTGGAATAACTTAGCCATGATGCGGTGAGTGATTGTCGCACCAACTTGACTCTTAATGTCATCTCCAACAATTGGAAGTCCAGCCTTTGTAAATTTATCTGCCCATACTGGATCAGATGCGATAAATACTGGAAGTGCGTTGACGAATGCACATCCTGCATCAATTGCACACTGTGCGTAGTACTTAGCAGCTACTTCAGATCCAACAGGCAAGTAACAAATAAGTACATCTACTTGCTCTTTCTTCAGTGTTGCAACGATGTCAACTGCTGGTGCATCTGATTCCTTGATTGTTTCGCGATAGTACTTACCAAGACCATCATTTGTGACGCCGCGTAGAACGGGCACACCAGTCTTAGCAACATTGCTAAATTTAATTGTGTTGTTCTCGCTCGCCCAAATAGCATCAGCTAGATCGAGTCCAACTTTCTTTGCATCGACATCAAAGGCTGCAACGAACTTGATGCTAGAGATGTGGTATCCCCCAACAACTGCGTGCATAAGGCCTGGGATCTCTTGATCAACGGCAGCATCCTTGTAATACGTAACTCCCTGAACTAGTGAGTTAGCGCAGTTACCAACGCCAATGATTGCGACACGGATGTCACCTTTACCTGTTGTGATATTCACTCTATTTCCTCTCAGTTTTGATCATGTCTTCAAGCCACGCGATTTCTCGTTCAGCTGATTCCAACGAGTGACGTCGCCACTCTTCTAGATATCGATCGATTCCCACTGGTGATTTCTCGAGTTCACCACGTAGGAGTTCTGCTTTCTCCTTGAGGCGACGATGACGTCCCTCAAGAATTCTTACTCTATTTTTTGTAGATGTTGGGCTAAAAAATGCGAAGCGGATTTCAAATCCTTCATCTTCCCAAGTATCAGGAGTGACGGTGTCTGTCAGACTTTCAAAGCGAGCGCTACCTTTTTCTGTAATCGCGTAAACAATGCGAGCGCGACGAGTTGTACTTGCAACAAGTGATTCTTCAATCAGGCCGGCATCGAGCATTCGACGAAGTTGTGGGTAGAGCACTGAAAATGAGAGTACGCGAAATGGTCCGTAGATAGAGATCATTCGCTTGCGCAGTTCGTACCCATGCAGCGGGCTCTGAGCCAATAGACCAAGGAGGGCGAATTCGAGAGTTTCGCTACGTGAGCGCATTGCACCGCCTCCTGCCTTATTCCGGGTTATATATCCATTCGATATATCGAAGCGCTATTCAAGTCGATACTCCCCCAGCGTGCAAGTTGGAAACACCCTCGGAAAAGATGACCTTGGTAACCCCCAGTTAGCCTCTAGTTAGCCCTCTGAGGAGCGTGGCGTACGCGCTGGTATCCAAGTCGAGAGTCTTACCCTTATTACAACCTTCCCCACTACTAGCGGTTCGATTCTTGGAGTCTTCTGAGATTTCGGCCTCGATTGGAAGGAAAACATGTCTCTACTCTCGTGGAAATTACATGGCAATGGAAAGACAATCTCCTCAGGTGAAGTTGTATCTACAGATGAGCGCCTGACTTGGCCCCGCACCATCGGTGTCGGCCTTCAACATATCGCAGCAATGTTTGGTGCAACCTTCTTGGTCCCAATCATTACTGGCTTTTCTCCAACTACAACACTCTTCTTTTCAGGAATTGGAACCATTCTCTTTCTGATCATTACTCAAAATAAAGTTCCTAGCTACCTCGGTTCTTCCTTTGCATTCTTAGCACCAATCGCTGCTGCAAAAGCTGGCGGCGGAATGTCAGCAGCCCTCGGTGGCGTAGTTGTCACTGGTGTGATCTTGGCAGTTGTTGGTTTGATCGTTCGCCAAGCAGGTATCGGTTGGATCAACTGGATGCTTCCACCTGTAGTGACCGGAACAATCGTTATGGTCATTGGTCTCAACCTTGCAGGAGCCGCTAAAGGCAACTTCGAAAAGGGTCCAATCATTGGTGTAATCACACTGGCATCCATTGGAATTATTTCTGCAGCATCTCGCGGATTCCTCAATCGCATCAGCATCTTCGCCGGACTTGTTATCGGTTACGTTGTTGCATACATCATGGGAGATGTTGACACTGCAGGAATTACTGCAGCTAAATGGTTTGCTGCTCCATCATTTACATCACCAACATTTGATGGCAAAGC
The DNA here is from genome assembly GCA_026392845.1 of Actinomycetota bacterium. Lineage (GTDB taxonomy): Bacteria > Actinomycetota > Actinomycetes > Nanopelagicales > Nanopelagicaceae > Planktophila. The sequence goes on along the minus strand of JAPLBJ010000040.1, from coordinate 5,064 downwards.
AATCGTCTTGTTCTTGCCAGTTGTTCTTGTACTAATTGCAGAAAACGTCGGCCACGTAAAGGCTGTATCTGCAATGACAGGTAAGAACCTCGATGATCAAATGGGCGCAGCACTATTCGCCGATGGTGTTGCAACAACACTTGCAGGCGCTGGTGGTGGCTCTGGAACAACAACATATGCTGAAAACATTGGCGTAATGGCTGCTACTCGCGTTTATTCAACTGCTGCTTATTGGGTAGCTGGAGCTGGAGCAATCCTTCTCTCGCTATCTCCAAAATTTGGCGCAGTTCTTAGTTCAACTCCTGTTGGCGCACTCGGTGGCGTTGGCGTTGCACTCTTTGGAATGATCGGTGTTCTCGGTGCTCGCATCTGGATCGAAGGTCGCGTCAATTTCGCAGATTCAAGCAACCTACTTATCGCAGCTTCTGCATTGATTATCGGAATCGCCGATATGTCATGGACAAGTGGTGATTACACATTCAACGGAATTATCAATGCAACTCTCGTTGCAATCGTTGGATATCGCCTTCTTAGCTCTATTGCTAAAGCACGAGGTACATCTAACTAAGTACTAATATGTCCACATGGTAATTCCTTCGCGCTTTGGCGAATATGTCATCGCAGCATTTGTAATTATCTTGGCGCCTGGCCCGAGCGTATTATTCGTAATCGCTCGGGCCATTGCGTGGGGCCGAAAGATTGCAGTACTTACAGTTGCAGGAAATGTCACAGGCTTTTTTACAATCTCACTCATCATCTCAATTGGTCTTGGTCCGCTATTACAAAAATCTGATCTTGCATATGCCGCGATTCAATGGGGCGGCGGTGCTTACCTCATCTATCTAGGAATCGATGCAATTCGACATCGCAAAGTCCATGCAGGCGAGATGACTAATCAAGGAGATGTTGCACCCTCTATATATCGCTCCGTGCGCGATGGTTTCTGGGTTGGATTCCTCAATCCCAAAGCACTTGTTTTCAATGCAGCGGTATTGCCACAATTTGTAGATCGAGATCGCGGCAATGTCTCGACACAACTTATTTTTCTCGGTGCAACATTTGCAGTAATCGCATTTTTATCCGATGGAACCTGGGGCTTACTTGCTGGCACTGCCCGCACATGGCTTGCAACAGATGCGCGCCGCCTCGAGCGCCTTCGCTTTACCGGTGGCGCAGTCATCGTTTTACTTGGCGTATCAGTCATAATCTCAGCAATTGTCAGTAGCTAGCGCGATACTTAGCCCATGAAGAAACCGATAAAGCCTGCGCGCGAAAACATTTCGCCATCTGATCTCACATTTGGACTTTCAACATGTAAGCGCTGCTTATGGATTAAATATTGGTACAAAGTAATCATGCCTGGCCAATTCCCACTCGTTGGCACAATGGCATCGCTGCAAGAAGAACATTTTCAAGGCGCAGATATGCCAACTATTGATCCATCTCTTCGCCCAGGCAAAGTCACTAAGTGGGGCGAATGGGTAAAGAGCAAGCCACTGATGGTCAATGGCGTTGAATCTCGCTGGCGCATTCTTGGTAAATACGATCTTGTATCAACAAATGACGATGGAACTATCGGTTTGATCGATTGCAAAGTCTCGGATTCCGAACGCGACAATGGACAGTTCTACTCTCCACAACTTGAGGCCTACGCATACTCGCTAGAAAATCCTGCAGCAGGTCGTGCGCAAAGCGTTGCATCAATGGGTCTACTTGTTTGGAAGCCAACTCACGCCGTTGGTGATTCACTAGAAAATTACGGCTTTGGCGTTTTCCAAAAATATTTACCTGTTGAGCGCGATCAAGCTAATTTCTTGCGCGTTATCGGTGAATTCATTGAAGTACTAGAGGGCGATCTTCCAGATTCAGGGCCAACCTGTACAACATGTATTTACCTCAATGAGCGAAGTGCATTGGATAACGCTTAGTCCTCGTCCTCAGAGCTCTTTTTCTTAGGTGCATACGTATCAACATATTCTTGGCCAGATAATTCCTGAATACGTTTCATGATCTGATCTGCAACATCGCGAAGATGAATCAAATCTGTTGAATCGCCATCGAAATACATTGGCTCGCCGAATTTCATACCAACACGTGCAACTTTAGGAATCACTGTTCCTGTTGGTTGAATCTTTTCTGTATTAGACATCGCAACAGGGACAACTGGTGCACCAGATTCAATAGCCAGGCGAGCAATACCGGTTCGCGCCTTATACAAACGTCCATCGGGTGAACGCGTGCCTTCTGGATAAATACCAAGGCAATCACCATCTGCTAAAACTTTGAGGCCAGTAATCAATGCTGCTTCACTTCGGCGCCCACCTGAGCGATCTACTGGAACTTGGCCGAGTGCGATAAATGTAAGTTTTTTCAATAAACCCTTTGGTCCTGGAGATGTGAAATATTCACTCTTTGCTAAAAATGTAACTTTGCGCGGAACAACAAGTGGCATAAAGATGGAATCACTAAAAGATAAATGATTTGAGGCAATGATCAACGGGCCCTTGGCCGGAACATTGCGAAGTCCTTTGACTTTCGGACGAAACAAAATCATCAAGAAAGGAGTCAGGAAAGCGCGAAGTGTGCCGTATGGAAGATTGCTCAGCATCGCCTATCTCCTATTCTCGTGAGCGTGTTCGAGGTCCTAATTTAGCGTCTCTGGTCCACTATGCCACTATTTGAGCGTGGCAAAAAACCCTTCCGATGATTTTGATGACGAAGAGCTTATTCGCGCTGAATTTGATTCGATGGTTGAAGGTTTATCCCTAGATGAATCAACTCCTAATACATACCTTGATGATTTAGAAAATAATGTGGACGAAAATTATTATCTGCCACCGAAATTACCGCGCCAATCCCCCAGAGATTTTTTTATCTCTATGAAGGAAGCGATAGAGCGTTGGTTTTATCGCGGCGGTCCACGCGATGACGATGATGGCGCTCATCTCTAATTTCCTTTAGGCTGTTTCCATGAGCAAAGAATTTAGATGGGGAATTATCAGCACCGGCGGAATCGCAACATCTTTTGCACGCGATCTTGGTTTCTTCAATGATCACATCGTTGCAGCAGTCGGCAGTCGAAACATCACTAGTGCGCAGCGCTTTGCCGATGAGTTTCCAGGATGTAAGGCTTACGGAAGTTACGAAGAATTAGTTGCTGATCCAACTATTGATGGCATCTATGTAGCAACGCCTCACCCAATGCACCATGCAAACACCATCCTTGCCCTCAATGCCGGCAAGCCAGTGCTCTGTGAAAAGGTTTTCTCAATCAATGCCAAAGAAGCACGAGAGATGATTGATTGCGCAAAGAAAAACAACGTTATGGTTATGGAGGCAATGTGGGCTCGCTTTGTTCCTCACATGATCAAGGTGCGCGAAATAATTGCAAGCGGTGTTCTAGGAGAAATCATCTCTGTCCAAGCAGATCATGGACAGCGCCTTGCCGACTATGGCAATGATCGTCACTGGAAGCCAGAACTAGGCGGTGGCGCACTTCTAGACCTTGGTATCTACACTGCTTCCTTTATTCATATGGTGCTCGGTGTTCCTAAGAAAATTACAGCAACAGCGGCCCTAACAGAGCACGGTGTTGATAATTCATGTAGCGCCATCTTTGATTACGCCAATGGCGCGCAAGCAACCATGATGACAAATATGATCGCAGCAACTCCCACTGCTGCAGTTATTGCTGGGCGCAATGGCCGCATCGAAATCGATGGTCCTTTCTATGCACCATCATCTTTCCGTCTAGTTATTCACAATGGAGAGACAACTGAGTATCCAAAGGATTACAAAGGTCACGGACTTCGCGAACAAGCAGAAGAGTTCGCTCGCTGCGTTCAATCTGGCTTGAAGGAGTCACCAATTCTCACACCGGCTGCAACTCTTGAAGTTATGGTGATGATGGATGAGATTCGAAAGCAAACCGGAATCAAATATCCCGGCGAATAAGAGCAAATAGATAAAGACCCCGCCATCTCTGACGGGGTCTAATCTTTGTAGCTCAATTTGTTGCAGCTTTCCGACGTATCAAAAGAGTATCAGATTTATCCACAGTGATCGCGAATTGAAAATTCAATGCTCTAAATGAAACTACCTTCCTCCTTGCGTACCGTTGTAGCTCAGTGGATAGAGCAGCTTTCCGACGAAAATGCAGGTCGCGGGTTCGAATCCCGCCAGCGGTGCGCACACTAAGTGGCCTCACGGTTCGTCGCGTGAGGCCACTTTGCATTTATAGCAATTCGTGCGTTTCAAGCTTTCATTAAGTTTTAAAATGCATGGCTAAATCAACAATCAGACAAATCATAATAAGGAGGAGACCCGAGAGTTAGCGATGTGTTAAACAGTTTTACAAGCGAGCTAAATCAGCAACACCGACAAGGCCTGCTTCATTGCCAAGATGTGCTGCAAAGATTTCAGGTGATGGGTGCTTGCCAGCAAATGGCATGTAACGCTCCATCGCTTCGCGAGTTGGTGCAAGCAAAATTTCGCCAGCATCGATTACTCCCCCGCCCAAAATAATGCAGGCAGGATCCAAAATAACGGCTAGCGATGCAATTCCCGCACCTAACCACTGCGCAGTTGTATTGAAAGCAGCCAGTGCAACTGGGTCGCCATCGCGAGCAGCATCAGTAATTGCAGTTCCTGTAAGGCCTGCAACGCTTCCATCGCCGCGAGATAACAAGTTACGCGCTAAATCAGGGCTGGCATTAATCGCCTCGCGCGCATGGCGAAGCAGTGCATTACCGGATGCGTATTGCTCGAAACATCCGCGAGCGCCACATCCACATAAATGTCCTTCAGGCACAACGCGAAAATGTCCAACTTCTGCCGCTGTTCCAAATGCACCGCGATGTAATTCTCCGTTGACAACAATTACGCAACCAATACCTGTACCAATTGTTAGTAGCACCATGTGATTGTGCGCACGACCTGCACCAAACTTTGCTTCGCCCCACGCAGCAGCATTGGCATCATTTTCAATAACAATAGGCAGACCAATTAGTTTTACTAATTCATCATCTAAATTCACGCCATTCCAACCAGCAATGTTGGGCGTTG
>JAPLBJ010000048.1 GCA_026392845.1 Actinomycetota bacterium | reverse complement strand
CTATTGCGAGCAATCGTGATTGTTCCAGATTCCAATGGTTGTCGCAGTGAATCCAGAACGCCATTTCCACACTCTGGTGCTTCGTCAATAAAGAGAACACCATGATGTGCCAGTGAGCATGCACCTGGCTTGATTGCATGTGCGCCACCACCAACCATTGCGATTCGTGTAGCTGTGTGATGTGGAGCGACAATTGGTGCAACGAGTGAAAGTGGAGATCGATCTGTAAGTGATCCCGCAATTGAATGTACTGATGTCACTTCTAACGCTTGCGCTAACCGAAGTGCAGGCATGATTGTTGGAATGCGTTCAGCAATCATTGTTTTTCCAGCACCTGGTGGACCAATTAGTAATAAATGATGGCCTCCTGTCGCTGCTATCTCGGCTGCAATTCGACCTTGAGGTTGTCCAGCAACATCGCAAAAATCTAACAATGGAGAGCTCTCCTGCCATTGCAAATCTATTTCTATGGTCTCGCTTCGCTCACCGGTGCGCATCCAATGCAAGACATCGCGAAGATGTGGCATCGCAATAATATTCATCCGCGTCATTAGTGCAGCCTCTTGAGCATTAGCTAGAGGAACTACTGCGGTTGTATACCCAGATTCATATGCAGCGATGAGTGAAGGCAAAACACCTCGAACTGATCGCAGAGCGCCATCGAGTGCAAGTTCACCTAAAAATATCAAATTACTTTGTCGTTCTTCCGGCAATTCAATAGTTGCACTGACAATAGCGATACAGATTGCTAAGTCGAAACTTGAACCACTTTTAGGTAACCATGCCGGGGATAGCGAAACAGTTACTTTGCGATGCGGCCAGACCTCCCCGCAATTTACAAGTGCTGCACGTATTCGATCTCGGGATTCAGAAAGTGCGGTATCGGGCAGCCCTAAAAGTGTGTAAGAAGGTATTCCATCAGCAATATCGACTTCGACTGTGACTACGTTGCCCGAAATTCCTTGTAGCGAAACCGCCAAAGTTGAGGCAAGACTCATAAAAGATTTGCTCTATATTCAATCGTATGAGTTAGGTCTTCAGCAATTAGTACGGCAGCGCCATCTATTTGATACTCAAAGCCAAAACATTTGTGTGTAACAAGCCAGGCAAGCGCCAAGCGTTGAAGTCGATGTGCTTTCTCATTATTGATAGCTTCCAAAGGGTGGCCAAAGGCAAGGGATCTACGTGTCTTTACTTCCACAAAAGTAAAGATTCCATTGGGAGCCAATGCGACGATATCAATTTCGCCTTCACGGATTCGCCAATTCTTCTCAACAATTTCATAACCGCGCTGGATAAGAAATCTGGTGACAATTTCCTCACCGAATGCTCCAGTAAGTTTGTTATTTTTACTCTTTGAATTCTTCTCTTCTATCGGCATAAGAGGAGCAGATTAGAATTTCTCTAATCGCGATAACGACTAAAAGAAAAATATGTGGGTATTAGCCTTTGTTGATAAGAGCGGCAATATTTGCAAAAGAACGGCGATGCTCAATAATCGGACCATGTTCATTGAGTGCTTTCGTATGTGCTGCAGTGATATATCCCTTATGACCAGCTAGACCATACAAAGGAAATTCTTTATCCATCTCTCGCATAATTCGATCCCTGGTTACTTTGGCAATTATGGATGCAGCGCTAATCGACACTACAACTTGATCACCTTTCCAGACTGCCAAATTTGGTAGACCAAGTCCTTCAATAGCGTAGCCATCCGTTAACACGTAGGCGGGCACTTGATCTAAACCTTGAACTGCTCTGCGCATTCCATCCAGGTTTGCTGCATGAACTCCGCGTGCATCAACTTCTTTAGCGGGAACAATAATCACACTTACCGATGCAGCGATTTCCATAATCAATTCATAAATGGCATCACGTTTATTTTCTGGAATCTCTTTTGAATCACGAACTGGTGCTAATTCGACCGCAAAGGGGTCATTCAAAATAACACTTGCGATAACGAGTGGACCTGCACAAGCGCCACGACCAGCCTCATCAACTCCTGCAATAGGTGAAATACCTGCATCTATGAGAAGTTGCTCAATAACTTTCATTACAGACTACTTGAGGGAATTGAAACCGCTAATAATTTTCAAATTTTTGAATGGCCAAATTACTGCAACAACTCGCCCAGTGACTCTATTTAGAGGAACCATGCCCTTATTGATGTCATCTTGGTGATAGCGAGAATCCGCACTTGCACCGCGATGATCACCCATTACCCAAATCTTGCCGGCAGGAACAGTGACATCGAAGTTCATATCACTAGGAACATTTCCCTCAAAAATATATGGTTCAGTTGATTCTTTGCCATTGATTGTTAGCTTCTTACTCTTGCTACAGCAGACAACCCGGTCTCCCCCAATGCCAACAACACGCTTTACA
>JAPLBJ010000046.1 GCA_026392845.1 Actinomycetota bacterium | reverse complement strand
TGGCCAGCTATTGAGTGGTGCAAAACGTTGTATGCCTGCACCGCCACCACCGCGTCCATCACTTGTGCGATATGTACCAGCGCTATGCCAAGCCATTCGAATAAAGAATGGTCCATAGTGTCCGTAATCTGCTGGCCACCATTCTTGAGAATCTGTCATCAATACTTCAAGGTCGCGCACTAAAGCTTTCATATCTAAAGATTTGAATTCTTTTGCGTAATTGAATTTCTTATCCATAGGATCTGCAAGAGGAGAGTTGTGTTGCAAAATCTTTAGACACCAGTCGCGATTGTATGTGCCCTCATCTGCAAGCTTTGCTCCGGTATATGGGCATGTGGCTGTTGTATCCATAATTCCCCCTCGTGCTATTTATATGGCAAGACTATCAACCACAGATACATGTGCTACTCCAAAAAATAATCTCATGATTCAAGAATTGCGCTCGAATGTGACTACAGGGCAGAGTCTCAAATATTGATGATGCAGTAAAGTTTCACTATTGCCCCAGGGGCGGTAGCTCAGTTGGTTAGAGCCCCGGACTCATAATCCGGTCGTCGTCGGTTCGAGCCCGACCCGCCCCACTTGCTTTACATGAAAAAAACTTTCAGTGAGTGAGAGTAACTTTCGACAGCCCTGCAGGTGCATCGGGATCAAGACCTGATTTGATTGCATATTCCAGCGCAAAACGTTGCAATGAAATCGAATCCACAATACTCGAAGTAATTTCATCATCACATGTTGATCCGCTAATTACAACATCAGATGTATCAGGAATTCCGCCGTTTCCAATCCAAAAAATCCGTGCTTCTCGTTCTCTCAACTTCACGAGTGCTTCACTAATCGAATGTTCAGGCATATGTGAAGGTGAAAGAATAAACACTTGGGTTGCTGAAGTTAGAGCTGAAATAGGTCCATGCAAATAATCTGCAGTAGAAAGTCCTTGAACTGAAATCTTGCTTGTCTCTTGCACCTTAAGTGCAGTTTCACGGGCATTGGGATACGCAAAACCGCGACCAAGTACCACGATTTCATTCCCACGCTCACATAGAGCAACAGCTTTGCTCACTAAGTCAGGAGTGGCAACTAACTTTTGTGCTTGCTCGACAATTATTTGTGAGTCAAACTTTTTCTGAGTCCAACTAGCAACTAACAAGAAGCACATCATCAACTGTGCGGCATAACTCTTAGTCGCAGCCACGGCTAACTCCGGGCCAGCATTGAGCGCAAGACTCTCATTAGCAAGCAATGCCAACGGTGAATCTGCGTCATTTGTAATTGTAATTATTTTTGCGCCGGCATTAGAAGCTGCTGTGGCAAATCGAACTAAATCAGGTGATCTCCCACTCTGACTTATCGCAACTACTAGCGTTCCCTCAAAATGTAGCGTTGAGTTATAAATCGTTACCGACGATGGTGATGTCAAACCGCACGGTAAGCCAAGTTCAGTTTCAATCAGGTATTTTAGAAAATGAGCAGCATTGTCGGATGTGCCACGGGCAAGGATAAGAACTGTATGAATCTTCGCCTTGGTCAAAATATTCCTCACCGAATCAAATTGGGAATCATCGGATAAGAGAGAGTCAAAGATATGAGGAATTTCCGCAATCTCTGAAGCCATTATTTGACCAAGTTGTTTCATATTCCCATGACTTCTATTTCAAAGAGCCTTCAGTTAGGCCAGACACCACTTGACGGTTGAAAATTATATAAACAGTGATCATTGGGATGGTGATGATTGTTAGTGCAGCAAAAAGCATTTGATAGTCAGTTACATACTTTTGAGAAAATGTTAGTAAGCCGCTTGGTATCGTTTTCAAATCTTCTCTTTGGATATATATGATTGCCAAAAGGAACTCGTTCCAAGCGCTCAAGACTGAAAAGACAGCGACGGTAGCGAGGCCGGGACGCAAGACTGGTAAGACGATGTTGAAATACATGCGGATATCACCACAACCATCAACGCGTGCAGCTTCAAAGAGTTCTTTAGGCATTGAATCTAAATAAGCTTTCAGGAGCCAAACAGCTAGTGCCATTCCCATTCCTGCATAAGGCAAAATTAGAGCAATTCGGGTGTCCTTCAAATGAAATAACTCAACCAACTGATTCTGTGCGATGAAGTACGACTGAATTGGGACAATAAGGCCGATTGTAAGTACTCCCAAATAAAATTTTGAACCTTTGAAATTCAATCGGCTAAAAGCAAAAGCAGCCATAGAGGCAGAAACTAAGATAATAGTTGAAGATAAGGCGGT
>JAPLBJ010000017.1 GCA_026392845.1 Actinomycetota bacterium | reverse complement strand
GTCATGCTCTGTTCTTTTCCAGTTCCAAGATCTTTTGCAGAAACGTGAACGATTCCGTTTGCATCAATATCGAAAGTAACTTCGATTTGTGGAACTCCACGTGGTGCTGGTGGAAGTCCAGTGAGTTCGAACATTCCTAATTTCTTGTTATAGGTAGCCATTTCACGCTCACCTTGATAAGCCTGAATCTGAACAGCTGGCTGATTATCATCAGCAGTTGTAAAGATTTCGCTGCGCTTTGTAGGAATAGTTGTGTTGCGCTCGATCAACTTTGTCATAACTCCACCCTTGGTTTCGATACCAAGTGAAAGTGGTGTTACATCGAGTAGCAATACATCTTTTACTTCACCTTTGAGGACACCTGCTTGAAGGGAAGCACCAACTGCAACAACTTCATCAGGGTTTACGCCCTTATTTGGCTCTTTTCCTCCAGTGAGTTCGCGAACAAGATCTACAACTGCAGGCATACGAGTTGATCCACCAACGAGTACAACGCTGTGAATATTTGCAATTGGAATTCCAGCATCTTTGAGAACTGCTTGGAAAGGCTTCTTGCAACGATCTAGAAGTGTTGCTGTCATTGTTTGGAACTGTGCACGTGTAATTGTTTCATCCATAAACAATGGATTCTTTTCAGAATCTACTGTTATGTATGGCAAGTTGATTGATGCAGATTGTGATGATGAAAGTTCGATCTTTGCCTTTTCCGCAGCTTCACGAACACGTTGCATCGCCATCTTATCTTTTGTTAAATCAATACCATTCTTGGAACCAAATGTTTGAACTAAGTAATCGACAAGTGCTTGATCCCAGTCATCTCCACCAAGATTGTTATCGCCATTAGTTGCTTTTACTTCTACAACTCCATCGCCGATTTCAAGAAGTGAAACGTCAAAAGTTCCACCACCTAAGTCGAATACAAGAATTGTCTGCTCTTGATCGGCCTTATCAAGACCGTATGCGAGCGCCGCAGCAGTTGGCTCGTTGATAATACGCAAGACATTGAGACCGGCAATTTCGCCAGCTTCTTTTGTTGCTTGACGTTGTGCCTCATTGAAGTAAGCAGGAACGGTGATAACTGCATCCGTTACTGTCTCGCCAAGATATGCCTCGGCATCGCGCTTGAGCTTTTGCAATACTCGCGCAGAAATTTCTTGTGATGTGTACTTCTTGCCATCGATGTCGATCGTCCAGTTAGTACCCATGTGACGCTTGACCGAACGAATCGTGCGCTCAACATTTGTTACTGATTGACGCTTTGCAACTTCACCAACCAAGACTTCGCCATTTTTAGCGAAGGCAACGATCGATGGGGTAGTGCGAGCGCCCTCGGCATTGGCGATAACTGTTGGCTCGCCACCTTCGAGAACTGATACGCAGCTATTCGTTGTTCCTAAGTCGATTCCGACTGCTCTAGCCATTTTGTAGTGCTCCTTTTTCTTCTCTCGAGCCCGATCTGAGGTCGAGGTGCCTTGGTACCTGAGTCGATAATACTCACAAAGTTGAGTCGGTGCGACTCAGGTTTCCTATAGAAGGAACCGACTAGGGATGCCCTTTATTCCCACGCCCTTTAGGATTCCTATATGAAATCGCCTAAGAATGTGAAGCGCCAATTCCCGAAGGTCTCTGAGCTCGCGCCTCTACTCAAGTTTAAGATGCCCACTATTCATCGCAAAAAGGCCCGTCTTGCTAAGGCATACACAATTTGGGATTTACGTACGATTGCAAAGAAGCGCACACCTAAGGGTCCTTTCGATTACACAGATGGGTCAGCAGAATCTGAGTCGAGTTTAGATCGCGCTCGCCAGGCATATAAAGATATTGAATTGATTCCAAATATTCTTCGTGATGTTTCAAAAGTAGATATCACTCGCGAAACTTTAGGTGAAAGATTTGAAATGCCTTTTGGTTTGGCGCCAACTGGATTTACACGCATGATGCAGACAGAGGGCGAGCGCGCTGTTGCACGTGCTGGAGAAAAATTTGGAATTCCATTTGCGCTCTCAACTCTTGGTACAACAACAATTGAAGATGTAGTTGCTGCGGCGCCTAATGGTCATAACTGGTTCCAGCTCTATATGTGGAAAGACCGCGATGCAAGCATGGCACTCGTTGATCGCGCAAAGAAAGCTGGCGTCAATACCTTGATGCTCACAGTCGATGTCCCTGTTGCAGGCCATCGCTTGCGTGATTCATATAACGGTCTCACTGTTCCACCATCACTAACTGTGAAAACTCTTCTCAATGCGCTCCCACGTCCCAATTGGTGGATGAATTTTCTAACAACTCCTGGAATCAGTTTTGCCTCCCTTTCAAGTTGGAATGGAACTGTTGCCGAACTTCTTGACTTTATGTTTGACCCAACAATGACATTTGAAGATTTCAAATGGATTCGTGAGCAATGGGATGGTAAATTAATTATCAAAGGTGTTCAGAACTTAGAAGATGCAAAGAAAGCAGCAGAACTAGGTGCAGATGCAGTACTTTTCTCTAATCACGGTGGCCGACAAATAGATCGTGCGCAAGTACCACTGCACCTTCTCGCCGATATCAAAAAAGAGTTCAAGAAAGATTACGAACTCCATATCGATTCAGGAATCATGCATGGCGCAGATGTACTAGCAGCAGTCGCTCATGGTGCTCAATTTGCCTACATAGGTCGAGCATATTTGTACGGACTCATGGCTGGTGGACAAGCCGGAGTTGAACGCGCACTAGAGATCATGCGCACTCAGATGATTCGAAATATGAAGCTTATTGGTGTTAATTCACTCGATGAATTACAGCCAAAACATGTCAATTTGTTGCGCAGAGACTAACTATTTCTTTGTAGCAGTTGAGGCTCGCATCACTAATTGAGGCTGGAACTTAATCTGTTGGTGTGCGTGAACCTCATTCTCTTCACATTCTGAAATCAATAATTCTGCTGCCGTTACGCCAAGTTGATATGCAGGCTGTGAAATTGAAGAGAGCGGAACTGCTGCTGAGTTTCCAAATGCAATATCGTCATAACCAAGTAGCGAAACATCTTCTGGAATTTTTATACCGGCATCGAGCAAGCCGCGCATTACACCAAAGGCCAATAGATCGTTTCCGCAAAATATGGCGGAGGGCATCTTTTTTAGGGCAAGTATTTTTTTGACCGCATCTGTTCCTTGCGCACTATTCATTAGTGCCACTCGAATAGTAGAGATCTCAACTTTAGCGATTTTTGCCGCGCGCATAACACCAGCCGTTCGATCTGCCACTTGTGGAATAGTTTCAGGACCAGTCACCCAAGCAATTTCTCTGTGGCCGAGTGAGGCAAGGTGCTCAATGGCAATTTCTCCACCACGTACGTCATCTACTGAAACAGAGCATTGTGAAGCGTTCTTCGTTTCAGTATCCAAAAGTGCAACAGAGATCCCACGCTCTCGTAAGTTTTCGTATTGGTGACTTTTTGAATCTGAGGGAGTTATAAGTACGCCACGGACCTGCTGTTGGATCAGGACAGATAAATACTTATTTTCTTTTTCCAAGCTTTCATCTGAGTTACAGAGAAAGACTGCATAATCACGTTTACTTGCTGCATCCTCGACACCGCGTGCAACTTCAGTAAAGAAAGGGTTTGCAACATCAGGAACTACTAATCCGATGGTGCGGCTGTAACCGGATCGCAATTGACGTGCAAAACCATTGGGAACAAAGCCAAGTTGTGCAATGGTTTTTTGAACTCGTTCAAGAGTTTTTGGTGATACAACATCGGGGCGATTGAGCACATTGGAAACAGTGCCCACTGATACGCCAGCCTGCCTTGCTACATCACGCAGGTTCGCACTCATGAGGGCGATAATGCTCTCTGCAATTGAATCGTGTCAATTCTTAAAGGGCAGGGGCACTCCTTGTTTCTTCTTATTTTTATTGACTCACGCTCATACTGAAACTAATATTGGGCTTCAAGCCGTGAAACGGTTCAATTGTGAAAGGGAGAAATGTATGGAGCGCGTTGGTTTTCGCTTACAACTTCGCACAGAGATGCTCGATGAATATGTCTTGCACCATACAAAGGTCTGGCCAGATATGTTGGCAGCTCTAGAAAAAACAGGATGGCATAACTACTCACTCTTTCTAGATCGAAGTGATGGCTCCCTCTTTGGATATTTTGAAACTCCAGATTTACAGGCAGCCCTTGCTGGCATGGCATCAGAGGAAGTAAATGAACGCTGGCAGAAATTTATGGCTCCATTCTTTTTAGAACTTGGCGACAAGCGCGCCGATGAAGGTTTTATCTCACTCGAAAACGTTTTCTACCTCAAATAAAGGAAAAGAGAGAATCATGGCAAATGCAGCAGAAGTAAAAGCAGTTCTCAAGCGATTAGCAATTGAGACACCTTCATGGGCGTACGGTAATTCAGGTACGCGCTTCAAAGTATTTGGTCAACCAGGAGTTCCTCGCGATCCGTATGAAAAAGTTGCAGATGCCGCACAAGTACATAAGTACACCGGTGCTGCGCCAACTGTTGCACTCCATATTCCATGGGACAAAGTTGCCGACTATAAAAACTTCTCAGAGCATGCAAAGTCACTAGGTGTTTCACTTGGAACAATCAACTCAAACACATTCCAAGATGATAATTACCTTTTAGGTTCTGTCTGTAATCCAGATCCAAAGATTCGCGCAAAGGCAGTTGCACACCTTATCGATTGTATCGACATCATGGATATCACTGGTGTACGCGATCTCAAGTTGTGGTTTGCAGATGGCACAAACTATCCAGGACAAGACAGTATTCGCGAGCGCCAAGATCGTTTAGCCGAATCACTTGAGAAGGCATATGCACGTCTTGGAGATAATCAGCGTTTGCTTCTTGAATATAAATTCTTCGAGCCAGCTTTTTATCACACTGATGTTCCTGACTGGGGAACTTCTCTTGTGCACTGTTTAGCACTTGGACCAAAGGCGTGGGTTGTTGTCGATACAGGTCACCACGCACCAGGTACAAATATTGAGTTCATTGTTGCTAATTTGCTGCGCGCAAAGCGCCTCGGTGCCTTTGACTTTAACTCACGTTTCTACGCTGATGATGACCTTATTGTTGGTGCTGCAGACCCATTCCAGCTCTTTCGCATTATGCACGAAGTAAATGTTGGTGGTGGCTTTGATGTCGGTACACCTGTTTCATATGTACTCGATCAATGCCACAACATTGAAGCAAAGATTCCTGGTCAAATTCGCTCAATCATGAACGTGCAAGAGGCTGTTGCTAAGGCAGTCTCTGTTGATCAGAGTGCGCTCAAGGCAGCACAGGTTGCTGGTGATGTATTAGCAGCCCATGAAGTATTAATGGATGCGTACAACACTGATGTTCGTCCATTGCTTCGCGAATTCCGTGCTGATAATGGAGTAGATCCAGAACCAATGAAGGCATATGCAGCAAGTGGATATGCAAAGAAAATTGCAACCGAACGTGTCGGTGGCAACCAAGCGGGCTGGGGAGCGTAATTTTTAATGGCGAGTCATAAAACAATTGAAGAGTTATTAGGTCGTAGTAATCGCCTGGGAAGTAATCCAAAATATACAAACTATGCCGGTGGTAATACATCAGCGAAAGGTGCTACAAAAGATCCATCAACTGGTCTTGATGTAGAAGTTATGTATGTTAAAGGTTCTGGCGGAGATCTTGGAACTCTGAAGGAGGGCGGACTTGCTGCTCTCTATCTTGATCGATTGAAAGCACTCGCTAATGTTTATCGCGGACTAGAACATGAAGATGAAATGGTTGCGCTCTTTGACTACTGCACATTTGGAAAAAGTGGCGCTGCGCCAAGTATCGATACAGCGATGCACGGCCTAGTCGATGTTGCACATGTTGATCACTTGCATCCAGATTCAATTATTGCTCTTGCGACTGCCGCCGATGGTCGTGCGCTGACAAAGAAATGTTTTGGGGATGAAATATTGTGGATTGATTGGCGCCGCCCTGGCTTTCAATTAGGACTAGATATTGCCGAACTTGCAAAGAAGAATCCGTCAGCAAAGGGTGCAATCCTTGGCGGTCACGGTCTAACAACGTGGGCGAGCACAAGTGAAGAGTGTGAAAAGCGCTCTATTGACGCTATAAATAAGGCCGAAAAGTTCTTAGCCGATAATGGTCGCAAAGATCCATTCGGTGATGTTGTAAAGCAATGGGCGCCACTTGCACCAGATGCTCGTCGTGCTCGCGCAGCCGCACTTGCTCCATCACTTCGAGGAATCGCATCACGCGATGCTCGCATGATTGGAAACTTTAGCGATGCAGATGTCGTACTTGATTTCATTTCACGCAAAGAGCTAACGCGCCTTGGCGCGCTCGGTACATCATGCCCGGATCACTTCTTGCGCACGAAAGTGTCTCCGATGATTCTAGATACACCCGCCGATGCACCTCTAGAAACCGTAATTGCTCGAGCGCATGAATTGCATGAGGAATATCGCAAGGGATACGCCGACTATTACAACCGCTATGCAACTAAGGAATCACCTGCGATGCGCGGTGCGGATCCACTTATTATCTTGGTGCCAGGCGTTGGAATGTTTAGCTTCGGAAAAGATAAGCAAACAGCACGTGTTGCTGGCGAGTTCTACATCAATGCTATCAATGTGATGCGCGGAGCAGAATCTGTCTCAAGTTATAAGCCAATTGCAGAATCTGAAAAGTTCAATATTGAGTATTGGGAACTCGAAGAGGCAAAGCTTCGTCGCATGCCAAAACCAAAAGCACTCGCCGGCCGTATTGCACTTGTAACCGGTGCTGGTTCAGGAATTGGTAAAGCAACTGCAGAGCGCCTCGCATCTGAAGGTGCATGTGTGGTTATCGCAGACCGCGACTTCGAAGCAGCAAAAAAAGTTGCTGCAGAACTTGGTGGAGCAGATAAGGCATTCGCAGTATCGGTAGATGTCACTGATGAAGCCGCAGTTGCAGCATCTATCGATGCATGTGCACTTGCTTTTGGTGGAGTTGATTTAGTTGTAAACAACGCTGGACTCTCTATAAGTAAGCCACTCGTTGAGACTTCAGTTACTGATTGGGATGTTCAACATAATGTAATGGCACGTGGTTCTTTCCTTGTATCACGCGAAGCAGCTAAAGCAATGATCGCCCAGAAAATGGGAGGCGATATCGTCTATATCTCCTCTAAAAACAGCGTATTTGCTGGTCCAAACAATGTTGCTTACGGTGCAACAAAGGCTGATCAAGCACATCAAGTTCGCTTACTTGCTGCAGAACTTGGTGGATATGGAATACGCGTCAATGGCGTAAATCCTGATGGAGTAGTAAAGGGTTCTGGAATCTTTGCAAGTGGATGGGGTGCACAACGCGCTGCTGTCTATGGAGTAGAAGAAGAAAAACTTGGCGAATATTACGCACAGCGCACAATCTTGAAGAAGGAAGTTCTTCCAGATCATATTGCTGCTGCAGTATTTGTTTTGTGTGCAAATGAATTACCACTTACTACGGGACTTCATATTCCAGTCGATGGTGGAGTTGCAGCAGCTTTCTTGCGCTAACCATGGGCCGCTATATTGCAGTAGATCTCGGTGCAACATCAGGACGCGTTGCACTTGTTGATACTAATTCAGGTACTTTCGATATCAATGTTGTGCATCGATTTCCTCATGAAGTTATCACTAATGAAGATGGTGCTATGCGATGGGATTGGGAATTTATTCTCAAAGAGTCAATCGTAGGTATTGAAAAAGCAGCGGCATTAGGTCCTGTTACCTCCCTTGCAATTGATTCCTGGGCGGTCGACTATGGATTTCTAGATTCTTCTGGCAAAGAACTATTACCTATACGTTCATACCGTGATCCACGAAATCAAGTTGCTTTTGAGGCAACACTTGCGAAATATGGCAAAGAGCGTATTTATCAGACCACTGGAATTCAATTCTTATCGCTGAATTCTATTTATCAATTGATGGCTGCAAAAGAAGATCCGAACTATGTTGGCGCTGCTCAATTTTTATTAGTACCAGATTTTATGAACCATGCACTCACTGGTGTGGCATCTACCGAAATAACTAATGCCTCAACAACCCAGCTATTAGATACAAAATCGCGCACATGGGATTACGAACTCATAGAATTACTGGGATTGCGCGCAAGTCTTTTTCCTGCGCTTCATGAACCAGGAAGTGATTTAGGTGTAATTCGTGGTCATGGACCACTCGATGGAATCAAGGTTGTTGCTACTGGCTCACATGACACTGCTTCAGCGGTAGCTGGCGCACCTATAGAAAATGCTGAAATTGAGGCTTATTTATCGAGTGGTACATGGTCGCTACTTGGTATTGAATCAAGTATTCCATTTCGCGGTAGTGATGCCTTTGCAATAAATCTAACGAATGAACTTGGCGTAGAAAACACAGTTCGTGTTCTCAAAAACATTACTGGCCTTTGGATCTTCGAAGAATGCCGCCGAACATGGCGCGAAGAAGGATTCACCCCAGAACTCACTGAACTCATTGCGCTAGCAGAGAATTCAACATTCAAATCGGTTATTGATCCAAACAATCTTCTCTTTGCAACACCAGGGGATATGCCACACAAGGTTGCACGATTCTGCCGTGAAAGTAATCAACCAGAGCCACAAAGTCATGGTGATTACATCCGTTGTATTTTCATTAGTTTGGCACTTGCCTATAAAAGCACTCTTGAAGAGATTGAAGAAGTTACGGGTAAGAAGATTACGAAGATACATATTCTAGGTGGTGGTTCGCAGATTCATTTGCTCAATCAGATGGCAGCTGATGCAACAGGATGTGTTATTTCCGCGGGCCCAACTGAATCAACATTGATTGGTAATGTTGCTATGCAAGCAATCGCATCAGGGGAATTTTCTAACTTATCCGAGGCGCGTAATGCAATAAGAAAGAGTTTGGCTCCCAAGCTATTTATCCCACAAAAGCATTGACCTTATTTACCTAAGGAATTATTCTTAGGTATGAGCCAAACATTGCATGCACATTCGCCATATTCATTAGCTTTCACACCAAACGAATTATCTGCTCGCTGGATAAAAGTTGCCGAAAGTGAAGTCCCACAACCGGGAGAAAGACCCGTCTATCAAATCCGATTTGAATTTTCATGTGGCAAGAAAGTAAAAAGTGCGCGAATTCGTGCTACCGCACAAGGTCAATATCAACTCTTTATCAATGGCGTAAAGATTGGCGATGAAGAGCTCACACCTGGTTCGACGGATTACGGTGTTCAAATTGCGGTACAAACATTCGCTATTACAAACCTTGTAGACAAGAATGCAATCGTAATTCTCCTTGGAGATGGTTGGTTTCGCTCAGTAATGGGAGCTTTTAAGCAGCCAAATAACTTTGGAACTCATGTTGCTGCTTTAGCCCAATTAGAGATTACTTACGATGATGGAAGTACTGAGATTATTGGAACGAATAAGAATTGGCGCGTGGGTAGGTCGCATATAACATCTGGAGACCTAATTCTTGGACAGAATGAAGATCGTCGGTTGATCAATGCTGCAACTTACAAAGCAGGTTTTGATGATTCGACGTGGGTGCATCCAGAAGAAATCTCTGTCGATGCCGTCCTTGTTTCTCAATTTGCTCCACCTGTTCGTCGTACTGAAGAGATAGTTCCTGTCTCGGTAAAGAGAATTTCTAAAGATGTACAAGTTGTTGATCTTGGTCAAAATATAAATGGTTGGATGCGTTTACTAGATCTTGGTCCAGCAGGAACAGAAATTACATTAATCCATGGCGAGGTTCTAGATTCAACTGGTGATGTAACACTCGAGCACTTGATTCTAGAATTACCTGGATTTGGTCGACAAGAGGCTGGTCAAATAGATCGTGTTATTTCGGCTGGAACACCTGAAGATATATTCGAACCACAATTTACAACCCATGGCTTTCAATTTATTAGCATCGTTGGCCATCCAAAAGATCTCACTACAAAGGATATTGTTGGAATAGTTGTTCACAGTGATTTAAAGAAAACTGGCTGGTTTGAATCCAATGATGCACGCCTGAATTGGTTGCATGAAGCAACCGTGTGGTCACTTCGCGACAATATGTGTGATGTTCCAACAGATTGCCCAACACGTGAACGTGCTGGTTGGACGGGGGATTGGCAGATTTTTGCACCAACTGCTGCATATCTTTTTGATGTCAATGATTTCTCACGTAAATGGTTGGCCGATGTTGTAGTTGGTCAGCGCGAAGATGGCGCCGTTCCAAATATTGCACCACCTGATTTCACGGGATCTTTCAAGGGACCAATGGCGCATATCAATGCATCTGCCGGTTGGGGCGATGCGATTATCGCTGTTCCACTTGCAATGTATGAAGAATATGGAGATACCCGGGCTCTGGAAGAGTGCTTCGATGCAGCTGAAAAGTGGATAAATTTCGGCCTACATCGCTCGAAAACTCAACGTCACCCAGAGCGTGAAAAATTGCGTCCCGTAGCAGCGCCTCACGAAGAATTTTTATGGGACACCCCTTACCACTGGGGTGAATGGTTAGAACCAGGTGTTGATACAACAGATTTTGGTGTTCTACTGACTGCAGATCGTTCAGATGTTGCAACACCGTACTTACATCGCTCTGCCAAGCAGATGGTTATTGCTGGAAAAATTCTTGGTAAACCAGAATCTGTATTAGAGCACTACCGAAAAGTTGCCGAGAATACAAAGAATGCATGGCAGAAAGAGTTTATTACATCTGATGGATTACTCAATCCTGATACTCAAGCACATTATGTTCGAGCGCTAGATTTTGGTTTGGCGCCAGATGAACTTCATGCCAAGTTTGTGAATCGGCTCGTGGAACTAGTACGAGCCGCTGGAACACATTTAGGTACTGGTTTTCTTACGACTCCATACCTTTTGCCAGTCCTTGCAGATAATGGTCACCTTGATCTGGCATTTGAATTACTTTTCCAAGATACGCCACCATCATGGCTTGCGATGCGCAACCGTGGAGCAACGACTGTCTGGGAATTATGGGAAGGTATTGATAAAGATGGTAAAGCTTTTGCATCTTTGAATCACTACAGCAAAGGCGCAGTTATTTCCTTCTTGCATCGATACATTGCAGGCCTTGTTGCAACAAAACCTGCCTATCAAGAGTTTGTTGTGCAGCCTAAAATGCATACTGATATCACACATGTAAATACGCGCCACATTACAAAATATGGTGAGATTTCAGTTGAATGGAAGTTAGCCGGCAAGGCATTTACATTGAATGTAACTGCGCCGCAAGGAACATCAGGCAAAGCGATATTGCCTGATGGCAGCGAGCATGTAATTAAGGTTGGAACAAATACCTTTACTTGCTAATTAGAAAGAAATGGAATGCGTACCTGAACCAAATCGGGTGCGCTTTCCTTTTGTTTCAAACCAGCCAATTGAACCTGCTGGAATTGTGATGGTTCCTGAATAGGAATTTCCATCCTTCTTCCAATCGATTGCAGCGGTGCCATAGCGTGTTTCTACGCTTGCTTTTGCCCATGTAAGTGATGCATGAGGTGTTGGCGCAAAGAGAATCTCTTCGTATCCTGGCTTTTCAATCATTGGTGAAATACCAGCAACGTTTCGATACATCCATGTTGTAACAGCGCCATATGCGTAGTGGTTGAACGAGATCATGCTGTTACCAGCATTTTCAAGATCGCCAGATTGGAATGAACCGTCAGGCAAGATTGCATCCCAGCGCTCCCACATTGATGTTGCACCGTTATTGATTTGATACAACCATCCTGGAACTTCTTCATTGAGAAGTAGCTTGTATGCAGAATCTAGATGTCCATACTTAGAAAGTGCTGGCATAACAAGTGGAGTTCCAAGGAATCCTGTTGAAATCTTGCCATTGACCTTATCAACTAGTGCTGCCAACTTACTTGCTACGGCAGTGCGCTCTGCAACTGGTGCAATTTCAAGTTCAATAGCAATTGCGCAACCTGTCGCAGTTTCAGAGACTTCTTTGCTCCATTTTGCCCATGCTGACTTAGCAACTTGATCCGCAATAGCCTTGTAATGCTTTGCATCATCAGATTTTCCAAGCACATCTGCTGCCTTTGAAAGCAGAAGTGAACTAAATGAATAGAAAGAATTTGAAATATATGTGCTGTTGCACTTGGCAGCCCAAGGCTTATCTGCTGGTGCATCTGGATCTAGCCAATCACCAAATTCAAATTCGCCTTCAGGGATAAGTCCATCTGCAGCACACTTGCTCTCTAAGTAATCAACCCAGCGAACCATTGAGTTATATTGATCGCGAAGTGTTTGAACATCTCCATACGCTTCATAGAGAGCCCAAGGAACAATCGTTGCTGCATCTCCCCAACCCGCGCGACCTCCATAGAAGTCAACAGAGTTCGCATGCATTCCGCCTGGTTCAACAGGAATATCAGGGCTGAAGTTTGTAACTCCGCCATCTGGTTGTTGATCGAGTTCAAGATCTACTAACCAACTGGATAAGAAGTTTTCACAGTCGTGAATTGTTGATGCTGTTGGCGCAAATGCTTGCGCATCTCCAGTCCAACCAAGACGTTCGTCGCGCTGTGGGCAATCTGTTGGCACAGAAACGAAGTTTCCACGCTGAGACCACATCGTATTTGAGTGCAATTTATTGAGTAATGGGTTAGAAGTTTCAAAGTGACCAATACGCGCAACATCAGAGTGAATCGCATCAGCGATAACACTTGTGATTTGAGCACTTGTTGTGATCTCTGCAAATCTAAATCCGTGGAATGTAAATAGAGGTGAAATCTCTATTTCATTTGAATCAGCGAGTGTGTAATTATCTTCAGCTTTAGCTGTACGAAGGAGCGCGCGGTGAAGCTCGCCTTCCTTGAGAACTTCAGCATGAGTAATTGTCACTTTATCGCCAGCTTTACCTTTTACTTTGATACGCACAAGGCCAGCCATATTTTGTCCAAAATCATAAATAACAGATCCGCGTGAAGTCTTTGTCTCAGAGATCGCCTTTATTGATTCTGTAACGCGCACCGGTGGACTTGTCATTGGGAAAAGCTTTGCGCGGATAACTGGGCAAACTTCTACTTTGCCCCACTTCGAGTCATCAAAGCCAGCTTGGCGCCAACCTTTTTGTTCTTTGTTGAAATCAATTGTTACACCATCATAGATATCTGCGCTTTGGATCTCTCCGGTGCTAACTTTCCAAGAGTCATCTGTACCAATTTTTGTAATTGATCCATTTGATTCATGAATTTCAAGTTGGCATTGAGCGGCAGCGACTTCACCGAAAACATTTCTGTATTGCTCCCAAGTCAATTGACCACGGTACCAACCGTCAGCAATGACCATAGAAATAACATTCTTGCCCTTTGTTAGAAGGCTAGATACATCAAAGGTGCGAAATGCAATGCGTTGCTTATATGAAGTCCATGCAGGATTTAATAGTTCATCACTAACAGCCTTGCCATTTATTTGAATATCAAAAAGGCCCTGCGCGGTTACATAAAGACGGGTACGAACGCCAGTTGATGCTAAATCAAATTCTTTACGGAATATCGCAGAAGGGGCTTTGCCTTTTTTCCCAGGATCATTAGGCAATGCAATTGGCTTGCTAGTCCATTCTTTGTTTGCAAAAAGTGGTGCTTCAGCCGTTGCTACCGCACTCCATGCACTCCATGTTCCATTGATCTGTGCCTTTACGCGAACATAGCGAATTTCGCGGCTTTTGAGCGCAGTATCTGGCCATTGGGCTTGGGTAACAGATGAAGATTTAACGTGGCCACTTGTAACAACGTTCTTTGAAAACGCCGCATCACTTGCCACTTCAATCTCATATGCATCTTGGCGAAGGTCATTTCCTCCTCCAAGAATTTGCCACGAGATTACGGGGCGCGATTGAGCAACGACTAAAGTGTCTGCGCTGCGACCGATTCGAATGTTTCCAACTGTGCTCATGATTATCCTTTGATAGATCCTGCGGTCATACCGGAAACAATTCTCTTGTTGAAGAAAATGAATGCCAGCAATGGAAATGCGGTGATGTAGAGAATGTCTGCGAACAATAAGTTGTACTGTGTTGAATAGCGGCTTACATAGGCAAACAAAGTCTGCTGCAGTGTCGCGTTTTCATCACCAGGTAGGTAGTAGAGCGGGTTCGTAAAGTCATTGAATACTGCTGCTGTTGAGATGATTCCGATCGTGATTGAGACAGGTTTTAGAAGTGGGAAGATAATTCGGAAATAGAGATTCCAACCTGTGCAGCCATCAACAATTGCAGCTTCATCGATTTCTTTAGGAATTGTGCCAATAAAGTTTCGGAAAATGAGAATGGCAAAGGCCAAACCGTAAGCAACTTCAATTGCAATCATCCCAGCCAAAGTCTTGTAGAGGTGAATGCGTTGTAATACCCAAATTGTTGGAACAATTGCGGGTGGAATAACGAGAGCTGTAAGTACTAAGAAATTAGCTATAGCGCTTGCTTTGTTGCGCTTGCGATGCATGACAAAGCCGGTCATCCCACTGATAATAATCAAAAAGAAGACAGATAACAAAGTCAAGATCAATGAGTTTTTTGTCGCATTGAGAACATGCCAATCGTAATCAGAGACTACTTTTGCAATGTTTTGAAATAAAAGCCATTTCTCAGGAGGAGACATGTTGAGACGGAAGGATTCTTCTTGACTCTTTGCTGCATTTACTACGAGGAAATAAAAGGGCAAGATAAAGACAATAATTGTCACTACTACGCCGATGATATCTGCCCAAATACTGCGATATTTAGTCTTTGATTTCAACCCTTTATCACGTGTGAACATCACATCACCACCTCTTTCTTATTGAGGTATCTAGAGAGTGGGAATACCAGAATTGAAACGAGAACAAAGAGGATTACGTTTCCAGCTGTTGAAAGTCCGTAATACCCTGATGTGTATTGCTTGTAATTGATAGAGGCAAGCACATCAGAAATAAAGCCAGGGCCTCCACCAGTCATTGCCCAAATCAAGTCGAATGATCGAAGGCCTCCGACGAATGAAAGAATGATGACCGAAAACATTGCAGGTCGTACGAGTGGAATGGTTACCTGATAAAACTGTTGACGCGTGCTTGCGCCATCTATTGAGGATGCTTCGTAATAATCTCGAGGAATCGCAGCCATTCCGGCAATATAAATAAGTGTTGCAATACCAACACCTTTCCACACATCAACTAAGGCAATTGAGACAATTGGTAAAAGATTTGGGTCAATAAGCCAGCCAGGACCATCAGTTGTTTTGCCGAAAAAGCCAGCCACAGACTTAAGCACTGCATTGATAACGCCTTCGTATGGGTTCATGAGAACTGAGAAAGTGATACCAACACCGATTGTGCTAACAAGTGTTGGGAAGAATAGAACTGAGCGAATAAAGCCCGTTGAGCGAAGTTTTGATGATAAGTAACTTGCTAGATAGAGTGCAAAAATAACTTTGAGTCCACTGGTTAGAACTGCATAAATTATTGTATTTCTAAATCCGATTCGTAAGTTCTCTTCAGAAAAATAAAGAGTGAAGTTTTCAAATCCAATGAATTCCCAATCTTGAAGGGTCCACCGTGTGAGGCTGAAGAATAATGAGAGAACTGTTGGAATAAAAAAGAGAACCATGTAAATAACTCCACCTGGCCAATACAAAGAGCTCGCGTATGGGCTCTTTATTCTCTTTTTCTTCATTGTTACTTCCTTAATCTTTATAAAAGTGGATGAAATTAGTGAAAGAGAACCGGCTCAAATCTCTTCGAGCCGGTTCTCTTTTCTAACTAAGTACTACTTACCAGCCAGCAAGACCAAGCTGTTGTGACTGCTTTTGTAGATCCTTCTGGTATGACTGCGCACCCTGAAGTGCATTCTTCTGGCCTGAACCAATTTCCACGCAAATCTGTGAAAGGTTTGGACCCTTTACAGGTGTAAGGAACTCGAGAGCTGGATAGCTTGTTCCCTTACCTTGCATATAGTTGTACAAGTCTGTGAATACAGCAGTCAAGTTACCTGAAACTGGTGCACCCTTAATAAAGTATGGACCTGATGGAGGTACAACCTTATTTTGAACCACGAATGATTCCTTTGAAACTGTCCAAGCAACAAACTTCTTAGCAGCTTCTAGATTCTTTGTTGTCTTTGCAATGTAGACACCAGCTGGCATCCATACTGTTGCGCCATTGCTCTTTGCATTAGTTCCTGGTTGTGCCATAAAACCAATATCTGCAGCCTTTGTTGGGAAGTTAGCAACGATTGTGTCGATGCCTGCAGAAAGCATTGGGTAGTGAGCACCCTTACCGAGTGCTAGGTACTCAAGTGCCTTAGCAAATGTTGTTGATGCAACATCCTTGTTGTAGTAGCCAGCTTTTCTGACTTCTTCAAGGTGCTGGAAACCAGCAAGAGTTGATGGATTCTTTGCAAGAACAATCTTGTTTGCAGTGAACTTATCTTCAAATCCTGGCATTGCAGCCGCTACGTTGAAGTGATCACCGAGTACGAAGAGTTGTGCTGTCCATGAATCTTTCCATGAAGAGATAACTGGAGTGATTCCAGCCTTCTTGATCTTTGCATTATTTGCCATGAATTCTTTCCATGTCAAAGGAATTTGCAAACCAAGCTTTGCGTAAATTCGCTTGTTGTAAAGAATTCCGCCACCCATAGCTGTTCCAAATGGTGCAGCGTAAAATCCGCCATCAGCACCTGTTGCAGATGGGATAAAGCCTGAGTTCACAGAACTCACCCATGGCTCACCCTTAAGATTGACAAGATTTCTTACTGGGTCAATTGCTTGCATAAGCGCACCGACGTTGTATGAGAAAACATCTGCCATTGTTCCTGAAGCGAGTTGTGACTTCACGAGTGCGTCACCCTCAACACCACCAGGTACATAGTTAACCTTGACTGTGATATCTGGGTTTGCCTTCATAAATGCAGCTGTCATTGCATTCCACTGATCTTGTGAAACTTGTGAGTTCCAAGTTTGGAATGTAATTTCTGTTGCTGCTTGTGCTGGTGCTGCGAGCATTGCGGATGCGAGAACCGCAGGCAACCCCAACATCAGCGCTTTAGCTAAGCGACTATTTCTAACGATCTTCATCCCTGCTCCTTTTGCTTCGATGAGTAAAAGAACCACCCGCGATTGAATGGTTTCAATTAATGGTAAAAATAGCCCTATAGGATTCAAGCGTCAATAGGTTCTTGATAAATATTTGATAACGATAAGAATCGAGATTCTCAGTATATGAAACTGGCTGCCGGCTTCACCGCCTTTATATACCTCTTATTGGGTACTAGGGTTGCAATCTCAGGTCAATTATTTGTCACACAATAGGAAGGAATAACGATGCTGCGACGCTCACTCCTTTCTGTGCCCGGGGATAAAGAGGCGATGATCGCCAAGGCACAATCCCTCGTTGTTGATTCGCTCTTTTTCGATTTAGAAGATTCCGTCGCACCCCAATCAAAGGCAGCTGCCCGAAACCTCCTTGCTCAGAGCGTGAAGAGAGATGCCTTTTCATCTCCATTTATTAGCGTGCGGGTCAATGCTCGCAATACCTCTTATATTGGCGATGATTTAGCACTTCTATCTGGTGGCCTTGCCCGCGAAATTGATTCCATTATCTTTCCAAAGATAAACAGTCTTGATGATTGCGACTGGATTGATGGTGAGCTCGCATCCGTCGAAAAGGCCGTTGGGATTGCAGTTGGAAGTATTGCAATCGATGCGCAAATTGAAACTGCGCAAGGTCTTCAAAACGTTAATAACATTGCCGCTCACCCCCGAGTCATTTCTCTTTCATTTGGCCCACTTGATTTTCTTGCCGATGTTGGTGCACCAACTCTTCATATCAACGAATCAACACAAGTAATGATTAATCATGCATTGGCGCAAATCTTGATTGCTGCTCGCGCCAATGGAATTCAAGCACTCGATGGCCCAACTGTTGATTACAAGAATCCTGAAACATTTGAGAGAAGTGCGCTAGCAATTTATGGCATGGGATTTGATGGTAAATGGTTGATTCACCCAAGCCAAATTGAACTTTGTCATAAAGTATTTACACCCACCATTGAAGAATTCAAAAGCGCTATTGCTCTACTCAAAGATTATGAAGGCCAAGGCGTGATTGTGCGAGATCAAGTAATGGTGGATGCAGCATCTATTCGAATGGCCCAGGTTGTGATGAGCCGTGGAGTTGCTGCAGGATTTACGCTTTAGTTGCTTTCACAAACAGCAATTGCATCACCTGTTTTGATTTCATCTCCATCTTTGAAGAATATTTCAAGAAGTGTGCCAGCAACAGGTGATGGAACTTGAACAGTTGCTTTATCTGTTTCAACTTCCATGAGATCATCACCAACAGCAATAACATCACCAACTGCTTTATTCCAAGCAACTAAATAAACCTCATCAACAGTTTCGCCAACGCGAGGCATCTTGATTGTTATCTTCATTATTTGCCTGCCTTCGCTGGTGTCCAAATATTGCTAAACATCGCTGATAATTCTGGCTCTGGATCTGATTCAACCTTCGTAGCAAGAGCGCCTAAATCAGCTTCCTTTGTTGATTTTATTTGATCAATTTGATCCTGTGTAATTAATTTGCGTGCAATTAAATCTTGTTCAGTTACTAGAAGCGGATCACGCTTTTGCCACTTCTCTAATTCGCCTTCAGGGCGATATAGAGCTTGGTCTGCGCGTGAGTGTCCAGAGAATCGATATGTTTTTGCTTCTACAAGTGTTGGTCCACCACCACTGCGAGCACGGTCAACTGCTTCGCCTATTCCTTTACGGACTGCATGAATATCCATGCCATCGATTGCCATGTGTGGCATTGCGTAACTCTCGGCACGTATATGTAAATCATCAATTGGAGTTGTCGTATTGATACGGCTGTATTCGCCGTAGACATTGTTATCGCACACGAAAACAACTGGGAGTTTCCATATTGCTGCCAAGTTCAGTGATTCATGGAATGCACCGATATTTGTTGCACCATCACCAAAGAGTGCTACACCAATATTTTTTGACTTTTGAACTTGAAATGCAAGAGCTGCTCCTGCTGCAATCGGCATTCCTCCGCCGATGATTGCAGAAGTAGGTAGCACACCAACTGATGTGTCGCACATATGCATTGATCCACCAACACCACCACAACATCCAGTTGCTTTGCCCATAATCTCACCGAGAACAGAATGTGGTGTTAGACCAAAAGCTAATGCAAGTGCGTGGCTTCTATACGTACCAGCAATCACATCCGTTGGTTTCAAAGTTGTGGCCATACCTAATGCGAGTGCTTCTTGACCAACAGCTAAATGCGTTGTTCCACGAATTGAACCCGCAGCGAAAAGTGCATTAGTAATTTTCTCGAATTCACGTATTTCAACCATGCGCTCATAACATGCAAGATCATTGTCGTATAGCGCGTTGCGGCGTTCTAATGATGTAGTCATTTCGCCACCCCCTCAGCAACCCACCATGGTTGTGGTGCTCCGCTTTGAGAAAGTGCATGCTTTATTTGACGAGCTACATCATCACTCGTTGGTGCAAACCGAGCTTCGAGTCCACCATTGAATGGCACGGGTACATCCGGTGTTGTAATTCTAAATGGCGCAGATTTGAGGGAAGAAAATAGTTGCGCAGTAACTGTTGCAACAATTTCAGAACCCCAACCGCCGCTCTGTGGTGCTTCTTCTACAACAATAAGTCGACCTGTTTTCTTCACTGATGCAAGAACGGTCTCACGATCCCAAGGAATTATTGTTTGCAAATCAACAAGGTCGGCCGATACTCCTGCTGCTTTGATTGCAGCCTCTGCAATATTGACCATATGGCCAAGTGCGACAATTGTTATGTCGCTACCAGTTGCACGCATTGATGCTTTTCCAATTTTTGTAACTTTTGAAGTATCTACTTCGCCACGTTCTGCATAAAGAATTCGTGGTTCTAAAACAATTACAGGATCTGGATCTTGAATTGCTGCACGCAAAAGACTGTATGCAGATTGCGCATCACTTGGCATAAGTACTTTAAGACCTGGTGTTGATGCAAACCAATGTTCAAGTGTCTGTGAGTGTTGACATCCAAAACCAAGACCGGAGCCAACTGATGCACGAATTGTCATTGGTACCGAAAGGGTGCCATTACTCAAGTAACGCATTTTTGCGCCTTCAGTTACAACTTGATCAAGTGCAACGCCAAGGAATTCAATAAACATAATTTCAACAACAGGTTTCAATCCCATCATTGCTGCACCAACAGCTGCGCCAGTAAATCCCATCTCTGAAATTGGTGTATCGCGAACACGTACTGGTCCGAACTCTTCTAGAATTCCCTCAGATGTTTTGAAAGGACCTTCTGCTTCGGCAACATCTTCACCAAAGAAAATTACATTTTCATCAGCGCGCATCTCATCAGCTAGCGCGGCAACAATGGCCTGTCGGACTCGCATTGCAGTCATGGCATCTCTTTCAAATACTTAGAAAAGTACTACTGGAAACCTTTGCTAGAGTATTGAAATGAAGGGCTCTAAGTCAATAATGAGCTATGAAAGATTGGTCACTTTGAGATGAACTTGCCACTAGAAGGCATCAAAGTCATCGATGCGACCTCAAATATTGCTGGCCCTTACGGTGGAGCAATTCTGGCTGACCTTGGTGCCGATGTTATCAAAATTGAGACTCCCGCAGGTGATCCATCGCGTTCCATGGCGCCACTAGAAGGTGACCGTTCTGCATATTTTCATATTGTAAATAGAAATAAAGAAGTAGAAACAATTAATCTGAAGAGTGATTCTGGGAAAGAGAAACTTTCAAAATTACTTGAAGGCGCCGATGTATTTCTTACAAACTTTCTCCCTGAACGTTTGAAGTCATTAGGGCTTGTGCACGAAGACTTACGGAAGAAATTTCCTAAACTTATTATTGGAAATCTTTCCTCCTATGGTTCCCAAGGGCCAAGTCAGTCGTGGCCTGGTTATGATGCAACTGTTCAAGCGCGCACTGGCGTTATGCATGTAACTGGTGAAGCCGATGGCGAACCTGTTCGCACCGGAGTATCTGTCTTAGATATTGGATCTGGCACATGGCTTGCAATGGGAATACTTGCAGCAATTGTAAAAAGAAATAAAACTGGTCTTGGCACACTAGTTGAAACATCATTGTATGAAACAGGTGTGATGTGGGTGAGTTATCACTTAGCAGCAGAGAAGATTTCAGGAAATCCTTCCGTGCGCTCAGGAAGTGGACATCCAACATTTTCACCCTATGGAATATTTCAAGCGCGAGATGGAATTCTTTGCATTGGAGTCGGTAACGACAGTATTTTTGCAAAACTTGCAACACTTATTGGTCGCCCAGAACTAATAACTGACCCTGACTATATTCATAATGTGGATCGCGTTGCACATTCTCACGCACTCAAAATCGAAATCAATAGTGCACTTATCTCTAAAGATGCAGCGGAGTGGACACAACTATTGGCTTCATCTGGAGTACCTGCCGATGTAGTTCTGCCACCAGAGGCGCTATTTAGCGACCCACAAGCACAAGCGATGAATATGTTGCTCGATTATCCAGATAACGAAAGTGTCATTGGCAAGATTCCAGGGCTACCTATTCGCTTTGATGGAAAGCGCCCAGCAATTAGAAAATCAGCACCGCACAGAAAATAACTTAGAAATTTTGACGGTAGCGATTTACAACATCTTCATTTATTTCAATGCCTAATCCTGGCTTATCTGATGGTGGATAAATCCAGCCATCTTTTTGCTCAAAAGGCTCTGAAACAAGCTCGTGCTGCATTGGGTTACGCAATGGCTTGAATTCAAAGAGTTTGAAAGCCAATGAACTAAAGCTCACTGCCAAGCTAGCGGCAGAAACAATTGCTGAAGACCAAGCATGTGCATTTGCTTGACGACGATGTGATTCGATGCGCGCAACTGCTTTTACGAAACCTGTTACACCTTCAGCACGGCCTGGATCGATTCCAAATACATCGCATGTTCCTGTTGCAAGGATTTGATCAAATCCATCAACATTCCATTCACGCTCACCGTATGCAATTAAACATTTTGTTTTGTCACGAAGCGTGCGATAACCCTCTGGATCCCAAGCACCTAGTGGCTCTTCAATCCAATCAATGTTGTATTCATCAAATGCTTGAACACGCTTTACCGCAGTTGCAACATCCCATTTGATTGCATATCCCATATCAATCATGAGCATTTTGTCTGGGCCGATTGCATTTCGCATCTGCTTTACATACTCAACATCACGATCATGCTCGTAACCAAGGTGAGCATTTCCTCTTTTGCCAAATCCAACTTTCATTCCTTGCATACCTGTACTGAGCCACTCTTGTGCTTGATCAGCCATCTTCGGAATTGATTCATCGTGCGCGTGCCCTGAAGCAATGACAGGAAGTTTTTCATGCACTGCGCCACCAAGTAATTGGAGCAAACTTGTGTTAAGAGCTTTTCCTTTTATATCCCAGAGTGCAATATCTATTGCAGATAGCGCGTATGCAGCAAGGCCGCCGCGGTATCCGTACCACCAGTAACGCTCTTTGATTGCGCGCCAGATTGCACCGTTATCTAATGGATCTTTACCGATAACAAATTCAGCTAGTCCATTGATTAGCGCAGCTGTCGCAGCATTGGCTTCTTTGAATTGAGTAATAGATTCGCCCCAACCGACAATGCCATCATCGGTTGTGATCTTTACAAGGCAGAGGTATCGCTCCGCATTGAAGTCGTTGGGTTCTGGGTATGCGACTGGAATCGGCTCAATCTTTACTATTCGCACAATTCTCCTTCAAAACTCTTTTTTTTACTGGCACTAAGCGATACGGTATTTCCAATTGTACCCGCCAAACCTAACTATCGAAAGGTCTCGTCATGGCTACTTCATTGCCAATCATCGATACACATATGCATCTTTGGGATAAGAAGCATCCTGAATTGAAATGGGTCTGGTTAGACAAAGAATTTATTCACCCAATATTAGGAAATATCGATGGCATGAAGTCCGAGGCTTATGTTCTCGATAATTTATGGGCAGAGGCACGCTTCTCCGGGATTGAGGGGTTTGTACATGTTCAAGCCGCAATTGGTTCACCAAATCCTGTAACTGAAACTGTATGGCTAACTGAGATGGCTAAGACAGGACCAGCGCCGATGAGAATTATTGGAGACTCTTCATTAGGTAGCGAGAATGCCATCAAAGAACTCGAAGGTCACATGCAATCAAAACTTTTTGTTGGAATACGTGACTTTAACGCCGAGATAATGTTTTCTCGCAAGGAAATTAATCCAACGTATGAGGCTTCACTTGATTACATGACAAAACATAAATTAGTTTTTGATCTTGATTGCGAGTGGCCAAATATGGCAGAAGCGCTCAAACTTGCACAACGTCATCCAGAATTGGAAATTGTTCTTCAACATATTGGTTTCCCACGTAAACGCGATGCTGCTTATTTCGCTTCTTGGAAAACGGAAATCAACAAACTTGCAACAGCGCAAAATGTCACCATGAAAATAAGCGGATTACCTATGACAGATCCTCTATTTAGTAAAGAATCACTGCGTCCATGGGCAGAAGCATCTCTGGAGGCATTTGGGCCAAAGCGTTGTGTTCTCGGTTCAAATTGGCCAGTTGATCGCTTGTACACATCGTATGCAACGATTATTGAGTTCATGCGTGAATACATTGGTTCACTTAGTCAATCAGAGCAAGCCCTTATCTGTAACGGAAATGCGAAGCGTCTATATCGCTTCTAGATATTTCTAATCCAGAGATGCAAAGGTTTGCGTACAGCAAATAACTCTGGATAAACAGGGGCTGGCTCCAGTATTTCAATTCGGGATAAGCGCTCTAATAGCGCTCGTAATGCAATGCGCGCCTCTAACCTAGCTAACGGTGCACCGATACAAAAATGGATTCCGTGGCCAAAGCTCACATGGCCTACATCATTGCGTTCAACATCAAAAATATCAGCATCGATAAATTTTGCTGAATCATAATTTGCTGCGCCAATCATAAAGTGCATGTAATCACCTTTTTTAATTTTCTGGCCGCCAAAATCTTGATCTTCACTTGCAACACGAGATTGCTTGAGAATAGATGAATCAAAACGCAGTGTTTCCTCTACTGCATTTGTGATTAATTCAGGATTAGCACGCAATTTATCTAATTGATCTGGATGCTTTGCTAACGCAATCATCATGTTCCCAATGAGGCCTTCTGTGGTTTCAAAGCCTGCGAAGAAGAGTTGAACAACTAGTGCCACTAGTTCGTCATCGCTGAGCGGATTCGGCTCATCGCTTTGATCTACTAAACGGCTCAATAAATTATCACCCGGATCGTTGCGTAATTGTTCAAATAAAGTGATGAGATATTCCTTTGATTCCAGTGCCATCTCGTTTGCAAATTTTGCTTTCTCGGAAGTGACGCGAGCTGCAGCGCTAAAGCCTGCAATTCCATCGGCCCAGCGCTTCAAATCCCATTGTCGATCGAGAGGAATTCCCAAAAGATCACACATAACGGCGGCAGGCAAGCGAAAAGAGAACTCTGAAACAAGGTCAAACTTCTCTTTATCTCCTATTTCATCGAGTAAATCATTGACGATTTTTTCAATCTTTGGTTCAAATGCACTTATTGATC
The DNA here is from genome assembly GCA_026392845.1 of Actinomycetota bacterium. Lineage (GTDB taxonomy): Bacteria > Actinomycetota > Actinomycetes > Nanopelagicales > Nanopelagicaceae > Planktophila. Next base: position 90,234 of record JAPLBJ010000017.1, on the reverse strand, counting down.
GCGGTGTAAAGGACTTGCTGATGAGGCGACGCAAGCGAGTGTGTGATGGAGGATCTTGAAAAACAATCCAATTATTGAGGTTGTGCAAAATGGCTGAATATTGCTTTCTCTCTTCATCCGAAAAGTGTGAGGATGCAGCGCTCATGCGCTCACCAGCATTGAGAGTTGATGAGTGCAATCCTGCTTCAACTAGTTCATGTGGAGAAATAATCCAGGCAGAAAGTTCATCACTCCAAAAAATTGGGGATTCATTGAGAAATTTTTTATAGGTTGGATATGGGTTATTGAAATACTCTTGAGTTAGAAAATTTCCCACAGTAAGAGTCTAAGCAATAAGCCCTTCTTTGAGAAGATGTGCGACTATAGGGTTATGAGCTCGCTCTTTGCACTCGCAGCGGCGCTCTCTATTGCAACAGGACTCTTCCTTACAAAATCTGTAACACAGAGACTTCCTGGCTATCACAGTGTTGGGGTTCTCTTCTTTTTCAATGCTGTAGTAGCTGCACCTTTTTTGCTATTAGATCCCCAATGGGTTCAACTCTCCGGTATCGCATGGCTGCGCATTGGTATTGGTGGCTCACTCACCGCCCTGGGTGCAGGTCTTATATTTTTAGTAGTAACACGAAGTTCAGCATCTGCCTCAGCAGTTGGGCAATCACTCAGCCCAGCCGTTGTCTTAGTTATCGCACCCCTTATTCTTGGCACGAGCGTTTCTCTTGGACAGATACTTGTTGTTTTGGTTCTCGTTATGGCCGTGTTATTACCCCTTAGAAATTCTTTGGCAGGCGTTTCAACTTTTTCAACTTTCTTTCTTATTGGCTCTATTGCAACCACCACTGGAGCTGTCACGACGCTGATAGCCCTTCAAATCCATGCGGGGATGGCTTTGGTGCAGGTTGTTTTCATCCAACAACTAATTGCTGCCGCACTCTTTCTTATACTTTTTTTCCCAAAGCATTTCACGGCAAAGAATTATCTCTCGCTTTTCCCTCGCTCCATATTTATGGGAGCGGGTTGGGTACTCACTTCCTATGCAATATCTCATGGAAGCCCTGTTGGTGTACAAAGTATTATCTCAACAGTTCCCTTGTGGATCCTGTTATTTGAAACTGTTGCTTACAAAAAATCGCCAAGTAAAAGTGTGATTCTTAGTTCTTTTCTTGCATGCGCAGGAATTTGCGCACTTGCTTTTCTTTTTTAGTACATCAACTGTCCACCGGAAACGTTGAGAACCGTTCCAGTCATATAACTCGATGCATCTGATGCTAAGAAAAGTACTGCACCGCTCATTTCATCAGGACGTGCGAGGCGTCCCATCGGAATCATGGCAACAAAGGCAGCGAGCGCTGCATCATCTTGCCCACCGCGCATCATTGTTGTATCAACACCACCTGGTGCAACTGCATTGACGCGTACATTGCTAGGTGCAAATGAGCGAGCAAGTCCACGTGTCATTGAAACAACGCCACCTTTACTTGCAGCGTAGACAACTGAGCCACCAAAGCCACCTGATTGCCACCCTTGGGAACTAAAGTTCACAATAGATCCTGGTGTCTTTGCACTTCTAAATGAGTGATACGCGCTGCGATTCAAGAAAAATGTTGCCTTCAGATTTATATCAATCTGAATATCCCAATCTTCTTCAGTCACATCATCAACTGTTGCTCGGCGTCGCAGTACTGCAGCGCAATGTGCAAGGGCTGCAAATGGAGCCATGCTCTGCGCTTTCGCAAATATTGATGCATGCAAACTCAGATCGGAAAGATCTGCTTCCATAATTTCGTGGCCGCTACCCTCAAACTTGGTGAGTAATTGTGAAAGCGGGGCACCGGGAATATCAACTGCTAACACTTTGGCACCTGCTTGCGAGAAAGCAATAGCTACTTCGCTACCTATTCCACCAGCAGCACCTGTAACAACGACGCTTTTGCCGCTAAGACCGCTATCGCTGCGCCAATTCATAAGAGCTAAATTACTACCATTTCGATATCTAGTAACTCAGCGATTGAGCGCAATTCACTCACGCGATGGCCGATTCCAAGTGCCCAGTGATGAGGAACCCCTGTTGCACTCCAGTCATCACACCATTGACCTGGATTTACGCCAAAATCAACGAGGGATGTTGTATTTCCGATACGCAAACGTGGACCATCAACAACTTTGCCTTCTGACGCAACGAATTGATACGTACCGTTCTTGCGTTGCGTAACACCAAATACTGTTACTGGACCATGTGTAACATCGAATTCAACTGAAACACCATATCCGCGCTTACCGTGGAATACACCAAGGCCGCGCAATATTGGCTTTCCATTACTAATTGCAAGGTGGGCTGGACCGTCGTGTCCCATTTCAACAACACCGTTATTGAAGTTCAGTGCTTGGAACTCTGTAAAGGAACCACCAGCTCCCATACGATCAAGCATCAACATTCCAATTGATGTACGCAATTCATATTCACCAACTGCTGGTACGCCTTCTGCAGTCAATAATGAGCAACCCAGAATCATTCCTGCACCCAGGCGTTCGTGGATTTCGCCATCGAGTCCACGGTGGTAATAAGCAAGACTGTTGATATCAAAATCATCTACTAGTTGGCGAAGACCAACAGCGACGCGTCCTGCCCAACGAAAATCATCTTCATCAACAGTTTTATCGATTTCAAAAATTGATCGTGCTTCATCGAGAACTTTATCAATCTCTTTTTCACTGACCTTCTCTGCGCGCACACGAAGGTCATCAAATTCAAGAACCTCCATGTGCCCACCGAAGTGAGTTGTCACCATTGTCATATCTGTTGAAACATCGAGCATTCCTGGGTACACGTGGCCCATAATTCCGTGGCGTGAGTTACGCAAAATACTGCGAACCTTTGCCGCTTGAATCCAGCTATGAATCTTTACCCATGCGCGCTCTTCTGCCAAATATCCAGAGACTGAACGAAATGGAACGCCTGCGCGCTCAAATGCGTTAGCCATTTCTGGCAGCGGACATGCGCCGCAGTATGCAAGCCATGCACCTGTATCAAAGTTTGCGTGGTCCATCTGCTCACTTGGTTGCAAGTTGATGAGAAGAACTGGTGCATTTGCACGTTGTGCAATTGGGATAAACATTGACGATGTCATGTATGTCGTTAGATACATGATGATCATGTCGCAACCAGCTGCGCGCAACTTCTCTGCAGCCGCTGCACCTTCTTGAGGATCAGAGATAAAACCTACATCGACTAGTTCAACATCCATCTTGGATATGCGAGCTGATACAAAGCGTGCAGATTCCTGCAACTGTGGGAGTAACTTAGGAAACTGTGGCCAATATGTTCCAAGACCACCAGCTACTAAACCAACCTTGATTGATTTTTCTGGACGTCGTGCTGGAACCAACCGTGCTGGCGGTGTGGGATTGAGAGTCACAACTAACTCCTTTGGTTATTGAGCTTTTGGCGCAAGGAGTCGAATGAGACCGCAATGATCAACATGAGACCTTGTGCAACGCGCTGCCAGAATGTTGGAACATCTAACAAAATCAAACCGTTATTGAGAATACCGATTGTACAAAGTCCCAAGATTGTTCCAAACATCGAACCGCGCCCACCTGCAAGGCTTGCGCCACCGAGAACAATTGCCGTAATTACTTCGAGCTCCAAACCACGTGCAGCATTTGGATCTGCAGCAGAAAGCTGTGAAGAAAGAACTGCGCCTGCAAGTGCGGCGCCAACTGATGAAAGAACGAATGTAATAAAGAGTAAACGGTTGGAGCGAATACCTACAACGCGTGCAGCATTTGGATTAGAACCAATTGCATATAAAGAACGGCCATATGTTGATTTACGTAGAGAAACCGCACCCATTATTGCAATCACGGTAAAGATAAGTACGGGAAGTGGCACACCCCATGGCTGTGATGTTCCGAGCCATTCAAAGTTACGCATCATCACTGTTTGACCATTACCGATAAGTAATGCGATTCCATAAAGAGTAGCTAAACCACCCAATGTTGTAATAAGGGAGTTGACACCAACAACGGTAACTAGGAATCCATTAATGATTCCAAGTGTGAGGCCAAATACAAGTGCAACTGCAAGGCCTACTGCGATGCTGTGCTTATTGACCATATTTGCCATGATCATTCCTGATACTGCAGCAGCAGAACCAACAGAGAGATCAACTTGGCCAGCAATCATAAGAAGAGTTCCAGGAATACAAACAATTCCAGTTACTGCAAGGGCGACTGCAATATTGCGAAAGTTCTCAATATCGAAGAAGTATTCGCTAGCTACAGAGAAATAAATAAATAGACCCACGAAAAAGGCCATCAATGGTGCAGAAGCCGGAATTGAGCGCTTCTTATCTTTTTCTACCTCTGTTGTTTTAGACATGAACCCATTACCCCTAACTGGCTGCCGATATTAGAGAATTTGCATCAACGGAATTTCCGGTGAACTCTGAAACTATTTTTCCTCGAGACATAACAAGTGCACGGTCTGCAAGGAGCACTACTTCTTCATAATCTGATGTCGCAACAAGTACGGCCATGCCGCTCTCTTTTGCTTGGCGGCGAATAATGTCGTAAATATCGCGACGCGCACCAACATCTACGCCTCGAGTTGGCTCAACAAGTAATAGAACTTGAACCTTTGCTTCAAACCAACGGCCAAGAAGAACTTTCTGTTGGTTTCCACCAGAGAGAGTTGCGATTTCTTGGGTTGGCCCACGGCGAGCGCTGATTTTAAGCGCATCAGACCAGCGGCTAAATGCTTTGACTTCATTACCTGCATCAACGAAACCAAGTCGTGACATCGCTTTCCATGATGCAACTGCAAGATTTTCTGCAACAGAACGTGAAGCAAAAGAGCCTAGGCGCTGGCGATCTGCGGGCAAGTAACCAATTCCACTCGAGGAAGATTCTTGAGGGCTCTTTGGTTTGAATTCTTTACCAAAGATATGAACGGATCCACCTGTAACTGGTCGAAGTCCATAAATAGATTCCAAAACTTCTGATGAACCAGAGCCAATTTTTCCAAATAAACAGACAACTTCGCCGGCGTTGATTGTCATTGAAACATCATTGAAATCATCACCACTGCTGAAATTCTTTATTTCAAGCCCATTACCGCTTGTAGTTACAGCTGCTGGGCGAGCATTCTTCAGCGCTTCATGGCCAAGCATTGCCGTCACTAGTACTTCGCGCTGAGCTCCTTTGGCATCGACAGTTAGGACTGAATTGCCATCGCGCAAAACTTGTACTCGATCTGCAACGCGAGAAACTTCATCGAGGCGGTGGGTAATGTAAATCATTCCCACGCCTTGTTTCTTCAATTGATCCATAACAATAAATAGGCGCTCAACCTCTGCATTAGAGAGAGCGGCTGTTGGTTCATCCAAAACTAAAATTTTTGCATTCTGTGTCAGTGCGCGTGCAATTTCTAGAATCTGTCGCTCACCAACACGAAGAGATCCTGCTTGTGCATCAACATCAATATCTACTTCTAGGCGCTTGAGAATTTCGCGAGCCTTCTCGCGCATATCGCCCCATGCAACAAAACCTTTACTGCCTGGCCATTGACCTAAGAAAATATTTTCAGCGACACTCAATGATGGAGCATCGTTTAGTTCTTGAAAAATCATCCGAACACCAAGTTGGCGGGCTTGATAAACATCAAGCCGCGCCAACTCAGTATCCGCAATGGTGATCGAGCCGCTAGTAGGTGGAATATCTCCTGCAAGAATTTTTACGAGAGTTGATTTACCTGCTCCGTTTTCTCCGAGGAGTGCAAGCACTTCCCCCGGAGCTAACGTGAGATCAACGCCATGAAGAACTTCCACCCCGTTAAAGGATTTACGAATATCTTTCAATTGCGCTAAATCAACATTCATGCAGATTCAAAACCTTTCCTTTAGTACTAACAGAAATGATCAATCAAGTCGTTCTAGGAATGGAAGCTTATTAGCAACCAGTTACCTTGAAGTTCTTATCGATATTTGTTCCATTGATCGCTACGTGCTTGATCTTTAGCTGGAATGGAACTTTCTTTCCCTTGATGAGGTCGATTAGGTATGGAACACCGATCTCGCCGTAACGCTCTGGGAAGTATGCAGTTGCACCAAGCCAGTGATCGTTTGTCTTGATATCGCACCAAACGGTCTTTTCTGCACCCTGTGAACCTGCATAGATATCCTTTTCGCGACCAACAGCCTTAGCTGCTGAGAATGCGCCCTGGATACCTTGGTCGTTGATTGCAACGACGATGATCTTGTTCTTTCCTGGAAGTGTTGTTAGAGCATCTGGCATAACTTCAAGAGCTTTGTCTAAACGTCCAGCATCGTACTTCTTCAACTTAGCTGCAGGAATAGCACCACATACAGATGCGAAACCTGAACGGTATCCACCCATACGAAGTTCGTTAGCAATACCAACACCATAATCTTCTAGTGAGATAAATGCATCGTATTCGCAGTTGAAGTTCTTCTTGAAGTAATCGCCAATTGCCTTACCTGTTGATGCGCCTGCGTTTGCATTATCTGCACCCATGAATGCGCTCTGGCAAGGATCTTGTTCGATATCAATTGCAATAACTGGAACTTGTGGTCCAGCCTTACAAATTGCAGCTGAAGCAGCAGCATCAGCGTTGAAGTTCAAATAGCCCTGAACCTTCTTCAACTTGAATGTCTTTGCACAAGCAAGTGCAACGTCACCCTTTAGCTTGCCATCGCAAAATACAAACTTTGCGCCAGCCTTTGCAGCTTCACGTGCGATTGAATCGTGTACATCTTTTCCGAATCCGATTGAGTCATCAAGACCAATAAGACCGATTGTGATTCCTTTACCGCTACCTGCTACTGCTTTGCGGAAATCAACGCCGCCTGCAGATGCTGGAACGATTTGAATTGTAATAAGTGTTGAGATCGCCAAAGCAGCAATAACGCCAAGGCGAGCTTTTGAACTAGAAACAACCTTCATAGTCGACCGATACCTTTCATGAACTAGCTGTCGTGACGCACGAGAAAGGGGGCTCCCCCGTAGGCCATTGGAGTAGGAATCGTTTCCAATTTCGACCTATTAGTCAATAGAAAAGTGCCTTTGTAACGAAAGTGTTATCGCTGAACACGTTCAAAAAAGGCCTATTTAGCCTCGGTGAAACGCTCCGAGATTCGGTATTTATTGATGTAGTCGCGGTCGAGCTCCCAGCCAAGGCCAGGATTATCGTTGAGTTGAATGTGACCATCCTTGAGAGCAGGACGGTTAGCCAACAAGTTATGCCAGATTGGATCGCGATCTGGGTGGAAATACTCAACATATGTTCCATGCGGAATTGATGCAAGTAAGTGAGCAGAAACTTGAGCTTCTTCATGGTGGGCCATCTTCACGTCGTACACAGTTGCCATTGCAGCAACCTTGCGCCATTCCGTTGGACCACCTGACCATGATGAATCAAAGTTACAGAAATCAATTGATCCAGCTTCCATAAGGTCGCGGCAACCGGCTGCAGAGAATTCACTTTGACCCGCACACACTGCAACGCTTCCGCCATAGCGAACATCGCGCATTCCCTTTTTATCATTTTGCCAAATACATGGCTCTTCAAACCAGAGCAAATTATCATCTGCAACTAATTTAGAAAATTCGATTGCTTGGGCAGGTGTGTAGCCCTGGTTTGCATCAACTGCAATTCTAAAATTATCGCCACCAACTTTGCGCGCTTCTTTGAAGCGCTTTGCATCATCTTCTGGTGACATTCCACCAATTTTGAATTTCATTCCAGCAAATTCTTCTTTGAGCAAGTATTCAACTTCTTCTTTTATTGTGAGATTGCTTCCGTAATAACCACCAATTGTTATTACTGGAACACGTGAGCGATAACCGCCCCATAATTTCCAGAGTGGAACACCAAGTGCCTTACCCATGAGATCCCATAGAGTTACATCGATTGATGCGCATGCAACAAGACCTAAGCGACGGTCGCGAAGAATGTCCCAAGTTGCAGGACGCGCAATCTCCCATAATCTTTCAATTGCAGAACCATCTTGGCCAATAAGTAGTGGAGCTAATTCATCTTGAATAATGCTTTCGATTTCCAAAAGGGATGCATCTTCATCGCCTGCATATGCCTCGCCAACTAATCCGCTAGCTGTATGAATGCGAGTAATAATGGTTGAGCGATGCGTCATCTTGTAGTGACTGCCGCGATATGTGCGAGCAAGGGGCACACGAATTGCTTCAGTTTCAATGCGTGTGATTGTTAGATCCTGCATGCTCAATATCCGCCTATTCGTCGTTTCTGGAAACGTTTCTATTTTATGCCCTTTATCGGGGGTGGTGTCAAGGGCGATATTGCACAATCATTAGCCATCGAATGAACGAGGAGAGAAAGTGCCACGCAGTAAAGGAAAAAAATCCAGTGCACCTGTAACGATTCATGATGTTGCAGAGCGGGCTGGCGTTGCAATCTCCAGCATTTCTCGAGTTCTCTCTGGTCATCCTGATGTCTCAGAGCGCATGCGGATCAAAGTTCAAAAAGCTGCAGATGAATTGGGTTACGAACCAGATTTTTTTGCTCAATCACTTCGTAGCGGTGCGACCAAAACAATTGGTTTCATTATTCGCGATATATCTAACCCATTTTTTGGCGTAATTGCTCAATGTTGCGAACAAGAATTGCGCAAAGCTGGGTATTCCATGCTTTTGATGAACTCTGATGGTGATGTAGCAACAGAGAGTATAAATATTGCTCAATTGCGCAGACGTAAAATTGATGGACTTATTGCATCATTAGTATCTGAAGATATTCCTGAACTCAATAGCACTCTAGAAAAACTCAACGCCCCCGTTGTTCTACTCGATCGCGAAGTAGTTGGTCTAAATTCAAGTGCAATTCTTGCAAACCACCATCAAGGTGTTGAAGATGCGACCTTGGATCTAATATCTCGTGGACATAATCGAATCGCATTTATCTCAGGAAGTACTCGTGTTTATACAACACGTGACCGCCTCAAAGGTTTCAAAAGCGCTTTCAAGAAAGCTGGGGTTGCATATCCGACTGATTTAGTTTCACTTGGAAAATTTGATGCCGAATTTGGAGAATCTGAAACAAAGAGACTTTTTACACTCAAAGACCGCCCAACTGCTTTGCTCAGTGGAGGTATCGGAAGTACAGCGGGAGCAATGCGTGGCTTGAAAAAACTTGGATTAGTTCCTGGAAAAGATTTAGCCTTCGTGGCAATTGATGAGTGGCCAATGTTCGATGTGTATGGCCAACAATTTTCATCTGTGTATCGCGATGCAGCAATGATTGGGCGCGAAGCTGCTGCAGCCCTTCTCGAAATGATTTCTGGTGGAAGCCCACGCACGATTATGGTTGAAACTCATTACATTGTGCGTGACAGTAGCTCTGGCGGACTTAAGGCAAAGAAGAAGTAATGGAACTCTTCGATCGCCTCTCTGATCTACGCACTATTTCACAGAACAAAGAGTTGAATGCAAGATTAGAGATTCTGCTTACTGATTTTCTTGTCTGCGCTAGAGCAGGAAGTAGTTCTGCAGATATTGAAAGTATTGGCGCACGTCTTGCAATAAATTCGAACTATCACGATGCCGACGATATTGATTGGTCAGTAATGACACACCCCGGCTCAATTATGTGGGCCGCACTTATTGATTCTCTAGTTCGTCTTCCAGAAAATAGTAGAAATTTTCTTGTATCCGCTTATGCTGGATATCGAACCAGTGCCACTTCTGCGCAGTACTTTGGCGCTTCACATAGAAAGAATTGGCATGTAACAACTACTGTGGGAACGTTAGCTGCAACTTCTGCAGCATGCGCTTACAGAAATCTCTCATCGTCTATGCACACTTCAGCGCTTGAAAATGCTGCTGCAAATATGGGCGGAATTGCTGTTGCAGATCGCAGAACTGGTGCTGCAATATTTAATCGAGCAGCTGCAACAACATTAGGTTTGCTTGCAGCAACTAGTGATCAACCAAGTGAACAAAATATTTGGGACGGTGAGCGAGGCCTTAGGAATCTTTTCTCTATTGCTGGAGAAAATACGCAGACGCACGATGGAATTACTACTGCAAGTTTGCGCCTCTTCCCATATAGCGGATTTATTCAAAGCCAAAATCTTGCCATTACGCAATTGGCTCAAAGGCTTTCGGGCGATCTCATAAGTATCGAACTTGGAATTCATCCCGTCACAATGGAATTACTCAATGGCTCCGTCGGTGGAAGCTACTGGGATTACAAATATGGGGCAGCCAGTGCTTGGCAAGTAAAAGATGTAACGCAATGTGTTGAGGCAAAAAATGATGTTCTAGAAAAGATTTCGTCAAAGGCTATCGAGATTCCAATTAGCGGTGCTGAAGTAACAATTACTACTTCACATGGAAGTGACTCTATGCGCATAGAAATAGCACCTGGTAATGACTTTGATTCAGCGCAAGAAAAGCAATGGCGAAAAGCTAAATGGCAACGCTTAGTCGGAAAAGATTACTTGGAGGCAGAATCTTTTGCGCAACTGCTTTTGAATAATCAAGCTAACAAAAATGCAATCAAATCTTTGCAAGAATTTTTATTAGCTTAGCGACTCTCAAGTTTTCCGCTATCAGCGCTCTTGTAAGCAACTTCGAGTGCTTCAACAGTGCGTGCACCTAATTCACCAGGTGACTGGTTTATAAATGCTTCGCCGCGCGCAGCAGAAATAATTGCTTCAATAGGGCCATCGCAGTTGTAGTAGCCCTCATCTTCTTTGAGAGTAAGGAATTCATTCTTTCCTTCGCTATAGAGCCACACTGCTGCACGCTCAATATCAACTAGAACTTGTCCTTTATCTCCAATTGCGCGAATTTCTAGTGCGTGAGTCTTGCGATGAGCTTCAACGTGTGCGGATCCACCTGAAACAACACCTATTGCACCGTTATCAAATTTGTATGTGATCGCATCATGTAGTTCAACAGGTGCGTTCATTGGTGCGCTCATCATCGCAAAACCTGATTGCACACGTGCACCAGTTAGCCACAGAGCCATTCCAAGTGCATGTGTGAGTTGTGCTTGGGCATAACCACCACCAGAAAGATTCTTATCTGTCCATGTTCTCTGTTCAGGAAGTGATTCTGGTGCAGCAGCAGGATAGGCGCCTGTGTTCGATAAAAGTTCGCGAGTTTGAGATGACATATGCACTGTCATGTGTTCAAGATTTCCAATACCGCGCTCATCCATAAGAGCTTTTGCTTTTTGAATCATCGGTAAATAATTCCAACCGAACGAAACTACAAGATTTTTCTTCATGCGATCTGCAGTCGTCACTAAATCCCACGCCTCTGTCGCATGAATAGTTACTGGCTTCTCACACATTACGTGCGCACCAGCTTCTAACGCTGCTTTTGCATGCTCGTGGTGAAAGGCAGTTGGGCTTCCCACAACACAGACATCAATGCCAGCATTCAAAATATCTCGGTAATCTTCTGAAGCGACCTGAAAGCCGTACTGGTCTTTGATTTTTTGAAGTAGTTCTGGGCCTTTTCGAGAAATTCCTACAAATTCAACATCTTTGTTCTTAGCTAAATTTGGTAAGTGGGATGCAACAGCCCAGCTTCCAGCGCCGATGACGCCTACTCTTATTTTTCCCACTGCTCTACCCCAATCGCAACTATGGCTCTACTCTTCACACCGTAAAGAAAAGAGTTGCCTGTGTCAAGGCTTCTAGATCTGAAAGGAAATAAACGATGGAACGTATGTGCTTTACATTCGATATTTACGAAGGCAAAGAGGCTGAATACAAGAAGCGTCACGATGAAATTTGGCCAGAATTAGTAGCCGATATCAAAGCTGCAGGCTTTAAGAATTACACACTCTTTCGCCGCGGTCTAACCGTTGTGGGATATTTTGAAGTAGATGGAAAAGTTGAAGATGTATTTGCAAAAATGGGTAGCTCGCAAGCTAATGCAAAATGGTCAAAGTGGTTTGAAGATGTAATTGTCAATCTTGCAGATGGTAATGGAAATCTTATGTCTATGAAAGAAGTTTGGCACTTAGACTAAATAAAAATATCCGTTCCATTTTTTTGTTTTAGTGAGAAGTGATGTTCACCCGGTGTGAGCATCACTTTTTCATTGTGTACATAAATTATAAACTCTTTGGTGTTTGTAATTGAATAGGAAATTTCATCATCACTAAGGTGCTTCCATTCAACATCAACCCATTTCGCAATTGGGATATGGATTCGGCCTTTCATCGAGCTAAGTCCAAAATCACTAACACGTAAAATTACACTTGACCCGTCAGAATCTAATTGCGGGTGTAGCCCAAGTCCGTAACGAGAAAGTTGCCACGTTGGTGCACCGCTCCAATAGTGACAATGGCTCCAACGATCATCAAAGACTTCCCACCAGGTTGTTGCTCCTTTTTCTAGCATCCAACCCCAATTTGTTCGCCAAATATCAGCAGCGGATATTCCATCACCTGAATCAATGAGTACTGGCATCGAATAATTAGTGAAATACGGCGTTATCGCCCCTTCTACGACATTGAGTGGATCTCGTAAACGCTTTGCACTGCGGTTGTAGGGAAAACCCGCGCTAATAAAATCTTTAATAATTGGCGCTGCAATTTCGTTACTAGTGATGGCGTTACGCGCAGCGAGGGTATATGCGTGATATTTGGCAGGAGATGCTCGAAGATTCTCACTTACAAGGGTGCATATTTCATCGTATCTACCTTGCCACGCTTTTTTTTCATCAGATTTTCCAATCAGTTCCAACCACTGCATCCATGAAGAAAGGGCTTTGATAAAGTGAGAAAGCACCGCTAAATCTGCGTGATTCTCTGGTGGCCTGTAACCCCAATCAACAAATGACCACGGTAAGTCGTGTGATCCATCTTTTCTAATTAGTTTTGATAGTCCTTCAATATTTGCACGAGCAGATTCTTCGAACTCATAAAGAATTGCCGTGTCACCTTCTTCTATGGCAATTTGCAAACATGCTGTTGTCCACATTGCAGCGTATGTACCTAAATAGATAAGTTCTCCCGGACCAGAGCCTGCAACAATTCCATCTTCACGAGCTGATGCGGCAGCATGCAATATTGCACGCTTTACTAATGTGTAATCACCCCAACCTGCAGTCAAAATATTGAGTGCAGATGTCACAACATCACCTACCCATTCAGCGCGCTCACGAATTGAATCAACGAGCGCGTCCTCTGCCGATGATCGCAGAGTTTCGATTCCTACTTGCCAAATTTTGTTGAGTATTGGATCTGAGGTTGTTAGATACCCCAGAGGCTCACCCAAAAAATCTCTTTCCAGAAATTCTTGGTTACTTACTTTTACTTTTCCTTTAGTTGTAACTCTTATTTCAATAAATTTCGCGCCCATTGACTGGAATGGCTCAATCTTTGTTTTGCCTGCAGCTATTGCAAAATGTTGAATCATTCGTGTTGCGCCTGCAGAAAGTGCGACAACTGGCGAAACCTCGCCATGAGGTGTCATTCGTTCGGCATATGCAATCTTTACTTCACCAGCAAACTCACTCTCAATAACAATACTGAAATAGCCAATACGGATTTTTCCTAAGTCATAACGTACCCATATGCCATCGGCATCATCACCGGGGGCTGGATTGAGGTCGGCTAATAAGTATTGAGAAGCAAGATCATCATATTTATAGCCTGTAAATGTCTCTCTAAAAGTTCCTCGCGCCATCTCATTGGGAATAATTGTTGGCAGTTGTGGAATTCGTAATTCAGATTGTGTGAGCGGCCCAGTTAGTTCTAATAAGCCATCTACTGATCCAACTTCTTTCCAGATTACCTGATCCGTCCTTGGCTCTTCTAACCATTCAACCCAACCTAAAAGCGCACTGATTCGAAGCCCTGTTGCCGCATATTCAAGAATCTCTTGTGCTCTCCAAGTAAGGGAGATAGGGATATTATTTTTAGATAGACGGATCCAAACAAAATTTGGAAGTGGCGCCATTGTGCGAGTCTTGAGGAATTCGCCGTGAGCGAATATCGCAATCGTGTGGACGCCTTTTGAAAGAGAGAAGTTTTCAGAGTAATACTCGGGGAAATGTGAAGAGAAACGAACAGGGCCTCGAATCTTTATCTGGCCATCAATGAGCAATTGAAAATTTCCACTCGAAGCAATATCAAATTTATACAGTCCTTCATCTATTTCTACTGTTGAAGAAAATAGAACATGTAAATCTGATTGGCGGTTTGGATTAGATACCCAAAATGCATCTTTGAATCCCTCGGATTCACTCTTTTGTCTTATCTCACCTGCCGGTTTACCAAGATATCCAGGAATGCCAAATGCGTCGATATCAGCGCCATCTAAGGAACTATTTTCGGTCACGCTAGCAACTTCAGGCTAACAATCCAATCCTCCATTGTTGGAAGTGGGCTCGCAATATTTTTACTTTTGAAATTCCATTCTCCGTCGGTATTGCTATCTATTTTCTCTGTTCTTACAACTTTGCCATTTCGAGGATTTATAATTTCCATCGAATAGGTAGAACTCTTTTTCAACTTTTGAAATACAATCGTTGCAAGTTCAATAGAAATTCCTATCTCGGCTGGCGCCATACTCACTGCTGGAAAATATGCAATTAAATTATCGCCAGTTTTTCCTGCCCATGGACGGTGTGGATGATCTAGGTCTGCATTTACTTTCATAGAATCATTAGCTGGTGTAAAACCATTCCAATGTATCGATCGCAAATATTGCGCAGCTAAACCTAGTTGAGTTGCACCAGGAAGTAGTGACGCTTCTTGCCAAGGAATCCAGCCCCACATTGCACCCGGACTTGTCTCGTCATCATGGAAGGCCCAAATTCCTTGCGCCCCATATGTATGTCCCGCAGCACCTTGAAGTAAGTGTGTCCAAAATAAATAGCGCTGCAACATTGCGGGTGATCCACCTGCTATGCCTTCGTAACAAACTTCACTATTTATAACAGGAAGCTTTGAATCGTGTTGCGCTTTATTGAGAGCACCTAACGTTGCCTTTATAACATTGACATCGGCATGTCCCGTCTGAAGCCAAATAAAATCAAGGTTTTCATCACCTTGCAACGCTTCAGTAGATGAGTAATTAAATGCTGGACATGGGTGCACCGTAATTGGTCGCTTCCACGGATCTGTATTTCTTACATGTGAAATAACAGGTTTCCACATCTGCTGAATTGAAAGAGCTTTCTCCTGCATATCATCAGCAAAGAGATCTTTGTATTCCATCAATCCGACTTCTCCTGCTACGCACCAAAAAACTGGAAAGGAAGACCAACGTGCAATCATTTCTGACCAATGTTGTTTTAGGCGATCAGCGCCAAATTCCAAAATGTAGTAACTCCACGCGCCAACGAGCGCCGGCATCTGTCCTGCTTGAACTGCATCAATAACTCTCAGATCTGCTGCATCCCACCAACGTTTTTCTAATTCTTTTTTATCTAGCGTCCATGAAGTAACGCCATCGAGAAGTGTTGATGGTTCACCAAATGCTGCCTCTGGCAACAATCCAGAGACAACCTGCATAACATTGAATCCTTGTTTTGTTCTTTTCTCCATAAGCGCTTTCCATTCGCTATTGGAAATGCGATCAGTCAGACCAAACCAGACAGTGTCTGCAAGCCACAAAAATGCATTGTCATTATCATCATGCAAGATTGAGGAATTGGATTTTCCTGTTATTCCAACTTGAGAAAATTTCCAGGACTTTTCGAAATCTAAAACTTCTCCCTTGTGATTTTTGATGCTTGCCCATTCACTCTTGTTGCCGGGAACTCGGCAATGTAGGCGGCCATCTTTAGAGATAAATGAGGTGACTTCAACTGATTCATCGCTGCCCTTTCGCACACAGGTGATGGCGCTGTGGTCATCCGATTTCTGCGCAGTTACCGAAAGGACATATTGCGAAACTTCTGAATTCTGTATAGTCATTTCTCTCCCTAAATATTTTTTTAGTTTATAGGGCGAGAGAGCGACCGTAAAGGGTTTTTAGATACTCTTGTTGCCATGAACCTCCTTTTGGTCGTACTGGCATATGGGATAACTGCGGCTGCATTGGGTTTACTCGCTTTCCGAGTGCGCCAACTAATAGCTATATATAAGAAGGGTCAGCCTGATCCAACACGTAGCGATAATCGTGCTTCACGTTTTTGGAATATGACTCGTGAAGTTTTAGGCCATACAAAGATGCTCAATTTCACCGGTACTGGAATTGCACATTGGTTTGTAATGATCGGCTTCGGTGCTCTCTTTGGAACTCTTGTAACTGCATATGGTCAACTTCTCAATCCATATTTTTCATTGCCATTTATTGGTCACTGGTGGGTTTATGAATATTTCGTAGAAGCAATTACTTGGTTCACTGGTATCGGAATAGTGACATTGATTGGGATTCGTCAATTCACACGACTTGCTAAGAAGGGCCGAACATCGCGCTTCTTTGGTTCTGGAATGAAGAAGGCGTATTACATCGAAGCAACTATTGTTCTCATTGTCTTTTGTGTAATCGCACTGCGTGGTTTAGAAGGAGCGCTTTCAGAAGAGACAAGTTGGAATCGCCACCACATAACCACATGGTTTATCGCGCAAGAATTCAAAGCACTTACTCTTGCCGAAATTACAACCTACATCCAATGGGTTGCTGCTCTAAAAATTGTAGTTTCAATGCTCTGGTTTATTGTCATTGCGCAAAATCTAACAATGGGTATTGCATGGCATCGCTTCTTAGCATTTTTCAATATCTACTACCGCCGCAATAGCAATGGCAAAAATTCTCTTGGGCCATTGCCAGAGATGCTTTCACACGGTAAGCCAATCAATTTTGAAGATCCAAGTGAAGATGATGTCTTTGGCCTAGGTGCGCGTTCAGATATTTCGTGGAAGGGCCTGCTCGATATGACGAGCTGTACCGAATGCGGGCGTTGCCAATCTCAATGTCCTGCATGGCATACAGATAAACCACTTTCACCAAAATTATTAATTATGGCGATGCGCGATCACGCAATGGCAAAAGTCGTTGAAACAGAGTCATTAGTGAGTGAATTAGGCCCTATTGAACTCGATGTTTTGTGGTCGTGTACAACGTGCGGTGCATGTGTTGAGGAATGTCCGGTCGATATTGAACATGTTGATCACATTGTCAATATGCGTCGCTTTCAAGTATTAGTTGAATCAGAATTCCCAACTGAACTTGGTGGAACATTTCGTAATTTGGAAAAAGCAGGAAACCCATGGGGTGCAAATCGCACGGACCGAGATGCTTGGGTTGGCGAATGTGATTTCCCAATTCGCGTCGTAGAAGGACAACTTCCAGATGATGTTGAGTATTTATTCTGGGTCGGATGTGCTGGTGCATATGAAGAGCGTGCTAAGAAAACAACTAAAGCTGTCGCAGAGCTTTTGTATATGGCGGGTGTCAATTTTGCAGTTCTTGGTAAGCGCGAAACGTGTACGGGAGATCCTGCACGCCGAGCAGGTAACGAATTCTTATACCAAATTCTTGCGCGCGAAAATATTGAAACATTCAATGAAGTTTTTGCAGCGCGCACCGAAAAGGGCACAAAGAAAGTTGTTGTTACCTGCCCTCATTGCTTTACAACTATCGGCCGCGACTACGCGCAAAGTGGTTTTGAACTAGTCATGGTTCACCACACACAATTACTTAATCAATTAGTGCGCGAAAAGAGATTAGTCCCAATCAACAAGAGCACAACAACTATGACGTATCACGATCCTTGTTATCTCGGGCGTCATAATGAAATTTATGAGCCGCCTCGTGAATTGCTTGTTGCAACCGGTGTAACAATTACTGAAATGCCTCGCAATAAAGAACGCTCATTTTGTTGTGGCGCCGGTGGCGGCCGTATGTGGATGGAAGAGAAAATTGGTACACGCATCAATCTCAATCGAGTTGATGAAGCAATTGCAACGGGTGTGGAAGAGATTGCAGTCGCCTGTCCTTTCTGTCGAGTTATGACTGGAGATGGCGTAATCGCTCGAGATTCCAAAGTTGAGGTGCTCGATGTTGCCCAAGCTCTGCTTCGCAGCGTGAAATCAAAGGCTGAACAGGGCTAATTCTCAGCAATCTCTCAGTCTGTGGGAGCATTCTCTAGGCAAGAGGTGATCCCAATGGCAACAGCCACAGCAGAAAATGCACAACGTATTCTCGTCGTCGATGACGAATCGAGTATCAGTGACCTAATTTCTACAAGTCTGCGCTTCGTCGGATTTGATGTTCGCACTGCAGCAAATGGTGCGCAAGCACTACAGATTGCTGAAGAGTTCAAACCGCATGCAATGGTCCTCGATGTCATGCTCCCTGACCTCGATGGTTTTGAAGTATGTAAGCAAATTCGAAATGAAGGTGTTGAGGCTGGAGTTCTATTTCTAACAGCTAAAGATGGAATGGAGGATAAAGTCAAAGGCCTCACACTGGGTGGCGATGATTACATGACAAAGCCATTTAGTCTTGAAGAATTAGTTGCTCGCCTTCGTGCGCTTTTACGTCGAACAGGTGTGACTCAAATCGACCAAGACGAAGAGAAGATTCGTTTTGCCGATCTCGAACTCGATGAAGCAACGCATGAGGTTCGCCGAGCAGGTCAGTTACTTGATCTTTCACCAACTGAGTTTCTCCTTATTCGTTATCTCCTTATCAATGCAGATCGCGTTGTTTCAAAATCACAGATTCTTGATCATGTATGGCAATACGATTTCCGTGGCGATGCAGGAATTGTGGAGACTTATATTTCTTATTTGCGCAAGAAGATTGATATCTTCGAACCACCACTCATTCATACGATCCGTGGTGTTGGATACCGACTTCGGATGCCACCTAAGTAAGTTCAACCTTTACACTTCACCACTATGAAATCTCCGCTTCGTAATTCGAGTCTGCGAAATCGCCTCTCTGTTGGCGTTTTGCTCTTATCTGCACTCGCCTTCGCGGCCTCTGGCATCGCTGTTCAAAGTTCATTGCACTCCTACCTCATGGACCAAGTAGATGAACAGCTACTCAGTGTTGTTGGAGGAACAACACTTCGCCTTGATCGTGCAGGAATTGCTCGCGATGACGAGAGCGCCGAGCGAAACGAACGGAGTAAAAATAAAGGAAATCCTGGGCGAGTGGCCGCACCTCCAACACCACTTACTAGGGTGCCAACATCAACTTCTGTAACACTGATTGATCCTTTTGGAAATATCATCGGTGGGCTTGGCGGAGATCTCAATGCCAATCAAATCACCGATTATGTGAAGGGTTTGTTGCCTGGAGATATCGCTATGAATGGCGATAAGCCATTTACTATCGAAGCGCCTGGTTCTGACTTTCGCGTAGTCACGCGCGTTCTGCCATCTGCCTTGGGTAGCGTTGTTGTCGCGCAATCTCTGGCAGATTTTGATAAAACAACTCACCGTGTTGGTGTAGTTCTCTTCTTTATTTATTTACTTGTACTCATTGTTATTGCAGTTGCTTCTCGCCAAGTAATTCGTATTAGTCTCAAACCTTTAGAAGACGTTGAAGAAACAGCTGAACTCATTGCTGCCGGAGATCTATCTGCACGCCTTCCTGATGCAAAGCCTGATACCGAAGTTGGCCGTTTAGTTACATCGCTCAACCAAATGCTCACGCGCATCGAGGAATCATTTGCAATCAAGGAAGAGAGTGAGAATAAATTACGACGCTTTATTGCAGATGCAAGCCATGAACTTCGCACGCCCCTCACAGCGATTCGTGGTTTTGCCGAATTACACCGCCAAGGCGCGGTACCTAATGGCGAACCAACTAAAGAATTACTTGGTCGTATTGAAAATGAATCAGTGCGTATGGGCACACTTGTAGAAGATTTACTTCTGCTGGCACGTTTGGATCAATCACGCCAAATGGAGATGAAGCCAGTCAACCTTTCCAAAGTTGTCAGTGAATGTGTTGCCTCTGCCCGGGCAGCAGGTCCTACTCATCCAATAACGATTTCATCATCTATTGATGAAGCCTTTGCATTAGGTGATGAAACACGTATATACCAAGTCATCACAAATTTACTTACAAATGCCCGCGTGCATACCCCTCATGGAACTTCCATTGAAGTGAGCCTCAACCAATCCGATGATGGAGTCTCCATCTCTGTTACTGATCATGGAAATGGTTTAGCGGAGGATGATCAAGCGAAAATTTTTGAACGCTTCTTCCGAGTTGATCCTTCACGCCAAAGAAATAGTTCTGAAGGCAGCGGACTCGGTTTATCAATTGTGGATGCAGTGATGCGCGCCCATGGTGGGCGAGTAAGCGTTACATCCGAACAGGGAAAAGGTGCGACTTTTACTCTCTTTTTCCCTCTAACCTAGTGACTCCATAGCTTTGAGTGCGGCAATTCTTTCTTGAATTGGTGGATGAGTAGAAAACAACTTTGATACTGAACTCCCATCAAGTGGAGATTCAATCCAAATATGTGCAACTGATGTAGAGCGCTGTTGCACAACAGTTGAATCTCTTGCAAGAACTTCAAGGGCTGCGCGTAGACCAGCAGGATTTCGAGTAAAGGAAACAGCTGTTGCATCAGCTAAAGATTCGCGCTTGCGAGATATTGCAGATTTGAGAAGAACTGCTGCGATTGGCGCCAAAATCAGAATGAGCAAAGAGAAAACAATGAGTAGAGGGTTTGAATTACTATCTCGATCACGACGGCCACCACCAAACCACATCATTCGCGTCAGCACATCACTAAGAATTGCAATTGCACCCGCTGTTGTTGCAGCAACTGCTGAAACCAATGTGTCTCGATTTGCTACATGTGACATCTCATGTGCAATCACTCCTTGTAATTCATCGCGATCCATCACATCCAAAATTCCTGTTGTAAAGGCAATAAGGGCGTGTTCTGGGTTTCGACCTGTTGCAAAAGCATTGGGGGCGGGGTCGATAACAATTGCAATCTTTGGAACCTTAAGACCGCTAGCAATACAGACCTCTTGCACTAGCCCAAAAAGCTTTGGATTATCACTTTCTTGAATTAACTTAGCGCCAGTCATCGTTAGAACTAATTTGTCAGAACCGTAATACGAACCCCATACACCGATAAGTGCAATGCCAACAGCGACAGGAACTATTGCAGCGCCGCTCGAACCAAAATATGTAAGAGCAGCATAGGCAACAAGGCCGGTCAACAAACCCATGCTTGCAAGTAGGCCAAAAGTTTTACGGCGATTGGCCGCCTGCATTGTGCGAAAGTTCATGTATTAGAAGTTTACGTTTGGTGCCTGACGAGATTGCGGATCTTCTACTTCATAAAATTCGCGCTCTTCAACCTTTGCAAAGCCTGAAAAGAGATTGGTGGGCACTGTTTTTACAGCAGTATTGAGCGAGCGCACATTATCGTTATAGAACTGACGGGAGAAGGCAACTTTATTTTCAGTTGTTGAAAGTTCTTCTTGCAATGATAAAAAGTTTGCAGATGCTTTCAAATCTGGATATGCCTCAGCAACGGCAAGTAATCCGCGAAGTGCTTGAGTCAACATTCCATCAGCTGCAGCAACATCGGCTACCGTAGATGCAGTAGTTGCTTTAGCGCGCGCGGTTATCACGGCATCAAAAGTTGTTTTCTCATGTGTTGCATACCCTTTTACGGTTTCAACAAGGTTTGGAATCAGATCAGAGCGACGCTTGAGTTGAACTTCAATTTGAGACCATGCCTCATCAACAGCGATATTGAGACGGATCAATTTGTTGTACTGAGCAATCAAAAAGAGAACAATGAGTGCGAGAATTCCTAGAACAATAAGTGTCTTCATATCTAATTCAACCCCTTTGTAGCGGATGAAATTCCCGCTTATTTACTTAATCTTAGATTGATGGAAGTTCAAAAAGGAACGGCTTGCGGTAGGTCCGCGCTGTCCTTGATACCTCGAACCATACTTGGCGCTGCCATATGGATGCTCGGCGGGAGATGAGAGTTTGATGAGACAGAGTTGACCAATCTTCATTCCAGGAAAAAGTTTGACTGGAAGGTTGGCCACATTAGATAGCTCGAGCGTGATGTGACCACTAAATCCTGGATCGATAAACCCTGCAGTTGAATGTGTGAGTAGACCAAGACGTCCCAGCGAGGATTTTCCTTCTAGGCGACCTGCAATATCGTCTGGCAAAGTGATGACTTCATAGGTGCTCGCCAAAACAAATTCGCCTGGATGCAAAATAAAGTGTTCATCGCCTTCAACAATTACTTCGCGAGTGAGCTCAGATTGTTCGATAGATGGATCAATAACTGAGTACTTGTGATTTTCGAATACTCGAAAAAACTTATCGAGGCGCACATCAACGCTAGAAGGCTGGATCATCGCCTCTTCAAAAGGCTCGACTCCTACCCGCTTTGCGGCAATCTCTATGCGGATATCGCGATCACTTAGTAGCACGCGGGGAGCCTATCTCCTAGATTCCCTGCGCGGGTGGAGCGAAATCAGCCTCTCCCGGCTTGAATAAGTTACTGGTGGGTAGCATTATTAGCGTATGAGCCATTACATAGCCAATCTGCGCGATATCGAATTCTGCCTCTTTGACCTATTGGGTCGCGACAAAATTATGGGTGCAAATCCATATGGAGAAGTTGATCGTGAAACTGCAATCGGAATGCTTGAAGAGATGAAGCGTTTGTGTGAAAACGATCTTGCAGCCTCTTTTGTTGAAGGCGATCGTGTAGGTGCGATATTAAATAAAGAGACAGGCAATGTCACTTTGCCAGAAAGTTTTAAGAAGTCATACAAGGCATATGTTGATGGTGAATGGTGGCGTTTAGATGCACCCGTTGATCTTGGTGGAATGAAAGTTCCACCATCAGTGCGATGGGCAATGGCGGAGATGGTGCTTGGATCAAACCCAGCGATTCATATTTACGCTTCTGGTTACGCCTTTGCACAGGTTGCATATGTTCTTGGAACAGATGAGCAAAAGAAAATTGCAAAGCAGATGGTTGAAAAGCACTGGGGTGCAACGATGCAACTCACTGAACCAGATGCAGGTTCTGATGTTGGCGCAGGTCGCTCGAAAGCAGTGCAACAAAGCGATGGAACATGGCACATCACAGGAACGAAGCGTTACATCACATCAGGTGATGCCGACTTCTATCCAAACGTTGTTCACTTTGTTCTTGCTCGACGTGAAGGTGGCGGACCAGGAACAAAAGGGCTTTCATTATTTCTTATTCCTAAATTTATGTTTGATTTTGAAACAGGGGAAATGGGCAAACGCAATGGTGTTTATGTAACAGCCCTTGAAGACAAAATGGGACTCAATGTTTCTGCAACATGTGAAGTCAATTTAGGAGAGCACGAGCCTGCTGTTGGTTATCTCTTAGGAGATGTCCACCAAGGCATCGCACAGATGTTCAAAATTATTGAATTCGCTCGAATGATGGTTGGTACGAAAGCTATTGCAACGCTATCTGCCGGATACCAACAAGCACTCTCGTATGCAAAGACCCGTGTTCAAGGTGGAGATATGAAAGTAATGAATGACAAGGCGAGCCCTCGTGTCACCATTATTAATCATCCAGATGTGCGCCGTTCTTTGATGGTTCAAAAGTCATATTCTGAAGGAATGCGTGCTTTGGTGCTTTATACAGCCTCTATTCAAGATGAAATTGAATTGGCGGAATTAGCTGATGATGCAGATCGCCTCGCAGATCTGATCGCCCTCAATGATTTGTTACTCCCAGTTGTAAAGGGTTTTGGAAGTGAAAAATCTTGGACGCTTCTTGGAACTGAATCACTTCAAACATTTGGTGGAGCAGGATTTACCCGAGATTGGCCAATCGAACAATATGTGCGCGATGCAAAGATTGATACTTTGTATGAGGGTACAACAGCAATTCAAGGCCTTGATTTCTTCTTCCGAAAGATTGTCAAAGACGGCGGTCGTGCTATTGGATTACTCGGTAAAGAGATTCAGAAATTTGCTGAATCTGGTGGCTCTCATGCAAGTGAAAAAGCTGCACTCTTTACCGCACTTGGTGATCTCAATGGAATCGTGGCAAATCTTGTTGGCCATGCAATGGAGTCACAGACTGAGGCAAAAAAGATTTACCTAGTCGGTCTCAATACATCCCGATGCCTGATGGCAGTTGGAGACATCATTACTGCATGGCTATTACTACGCCAGGCTGATATTTCTGTTGAAAAACTCGCTGGCAATCCTGGTAAAGATGCCGAGTTTTATAAGGGAAAGATTGCATCTGCACAATTCTTTGTACAGAACTTTCTTCCTCATATTAAAGCTGATCGAAAGATTGTTGAATCAACTGATGGCTCCATCATGGAGATTGCAGAATCGGCTTTCTAATCCGATAGCCTTACCTGATGTTGCAAAAGCATCGGGGAGAGCTATTTCTTTTAGCTGGCGCACTTCTTTTCTCCTTCAACGGCATCGTCTCAAAATTAGTTCTTACCAGCTCCTTATCCGCACTCAATCTTGCTCAAGTGCGCTCAACGGGTGCCTTTATTATTCTTTTTTTCCTCATCTTCTTTCGCTCACGTGAAAAACTTCGAGTAACTAAAAAGGAGCTTCCACAGTTAGCCTTTTTTGGAATAATTGGTGTTGCCGCCGTTCAATTCCTTTACTTCATGGCTATTTCGCGAATGCATGTCAGTTTTGCTCTCATTATTGAATTCACGGCCCCAATATGGATTGTCTTATGGATCAAATATGTAAAAAAGCGCTTTGTTCCAACAGATATGTGGATAGCGATTTTCTTAGCCTTTATTGGACTCTTATTTATCGCCCAAGTATGGAAGGGGCGAACCCTCGACACTATTGGTCTGATCGCCGCATTCCTTGATGCAATAGCACTGAGTATCTATTTTCTTATGGGGGAAAAGCTTACAAAAACTCGAGATATTCAATCTCTCACCTTTTTTGGTTTTGCCTTCGCAACTCTTACTTGGCTAATAATTTTACCTATTTGGAATTTTCCTTTTGAAGTATTTGGCGAGCGAATCAATATGCAGGGAATCTTCGATGGCTTTGATTCCTACGGGTGGGTTCTGATTGCGTGGATTATTATCTTTGGAACAATAGTTCCTTATCTCTTGGTTATCACTGGAATCAAAACTCTATCTGCTTCAACGAGTAGTGTGATTGGAATGGTTGAACCAGTTCTCGTTGGAATACTTGCATGGTGGTGGTTACGTGAAGCATGGCTTCCGCTTCAAATTTTTGGTGGAGTTCTTGTCATGATAGGAATTTATGTTGCAGATCGTGCACGTCTTCGAGCACACTAATTTTTATTCTTCTTGGGCGCGACCTTGAGTGAAATCCGTACCGCTTCCTGAATTCTGTGGCATATCAAAAAAGCGCGCATAGTGAAGTTGCGCCGAAACTGTAATTGTCTTTGTCTGTCCATTACGGTGCTTAGCAACAATGAGATCCGCTTCACCTGTGCGGTTTTCGCGATCATACATATCATCGCGGTGGAGCATGATGACAACGTCAGCATCTTGTTCAATCGAACCTGATTCACGAAGGTCAGAGAGCAATGGCTTCTTATCAGAGCGCTGTTCTGGCGAACGGTTGAGCTGTGAGATAGCGATAACAGGAATATCTAGCTCTTTAGCCATCAACTTCAAGTGACGAGAGAATTCAGAGACTTCTTGCTGACGGTTTTCAACTTTCTTTCCACTGCTCATCAACTGTAAGTAATCAATAACAATAAGTTTGAGGTTGTGGCGCTGCTTGAGACGGCGTGCTTTTGCGCGAATTTCCATCATAGATAAGTTAGGTGAATCATCAATAAATAAAGGTGCCTCGTTGATCTCGCCCATACGTCGCGCAAGACGTGCCCATTCATCATCACTTAATGTGCCTGCGCGAATATTATTGAGGCCAACACGTGCCTCTGCAGAGAGCATGCGCATTGTGATTTCGGACTTCGACATTTCAAGTGAGAAGATCACAGAAGTTTGTCCATTGTGAATTGATGCATGGCGTGCAATATCGAGACCAAGTGTTGATTTACCCATTGCAGGACGTGCAGCCAAAATAATCATATTTCCTGGATGTAATCCGTGAGTAAGCGCATCTAAATCTTTGAAACCTGTCATAACGCCTTCGACACCTAAACCCTTTGAGATATTTTCAATCTCATCAAGTGCTGCAGGAATCAGTGTTGAGAGTTGCACGTAATCTTCTGATGCACGACGCTCTGTTACTGCATAAACCTCGGCCTGTGCTTGATCAACTGCATCATCTACTTCGCCTTCAGTTGTGTAACCGAGTTGCACAATTTTTGTACCTGCTTCAACAAGGCGGCGCATGATTGCTTGTTCTCGAACAATCTTTGCGTAGTAGCCAGCATTTGCAGCTGTTGGTACAGATGAAATAAGTGTATGTAAATATGGTGCGCCGCCTGCGCGTGCAATATCTCCACGCTTTGTAAGTTCAGCTGAGACAGTTACAGCATCCGCTGGTTCACCGCGCCCATAGAGATCAAGAATTGCATCGTAAATTAATTCATGTGCTGGTCGATAAAAATCACGCTCTTTGAGAATTTCAATAACGTCAGCGATTGCATCTTTGCTCAATAACATTCCACCAAGAACACTCTGCTCTGCTAATAAATCTTGTGGGGGAGTGCGCTCAAATTCAGCACCAACTGCATTTATGTTTTGATTACGGTTGCTGCTTTGGGAAGGGAATTCTGCGATGCTCACATCGACCACCCTCTCATTACGCACTGACATTTACGCGTAATCTCGCGTATGTTCCGATGGTGTAACCGTAGATGCACGCTCAATTGATAGCGAATATCACCCAATCTGGGTGTGCATAAGGTTGTGGGTAACTAGGTGAATATTGCACTTTTCCTGTGTAAATATCGGTGGACGCTCTGTGGGTAACTTTGCCATGAGGGGTTACACCTTGCTATAAGTGCAGGTCATACGGGCGTTTTCTCTTTGCGTACCTGTGGAGGAAAGTATTTTTCTACTTCTCATTAGTTGAGATTTAAAATAAAAAACCCGCCGCGAGTGCGACGGGCTCTTTATTACTAACTATTTATTGAGCAACAACGCTTACTGTCACGGTTGCGACAACGTTGTGACCAAGTGAAACCTTTACTTCGTGGTTTCCGATCTTCTTGATGTGGCCCTTTGTCTTGATGCTGTGACGATCGATATCGATTGCAACAGCGCTCTTGATTGCAGCTGCTACATCTTTATCTGTTACAGAACCGAAGAGAACGCCCTTTGCGCCAACTTTTACCTTTGCGGTAATTGTTGTTGACTCAAGCTTTGCCTTGATCTCTTTTGCGTGGTCGATATCGCGAATTTCGCGAGCAGAGCGAGCACGACGGATGCTCAGGATCTGCTTTTCGCCACCGAGTGACCAAGCAATTGCATTGCCACGTGGCAGCAAGAAATTGCGAGCAAAACCATCTTTTACAGTTACAACATCTCCTGCAGAACCGAGTCCTGCAACTTCACGAGTAAGGATGAGTTTCATAGTTGATTCGCTCCTTATCTTGCTGTCGATGTGTAAGGCAACAAAGCAACTTCACGGCTGTTCTTTACAGCAGTTGCAATGGAGCGTTGATGTTGTGTGCAAGCACCTGTTACTCGGCGAGCGCGAATCTTTCCGCGATCCGAGATGTACTTACGAAGTGTTGCAATATCTTTGTAATCGATATAGCTCACCTTGTTCTGGCAGAAGCTGCAAGGCTTCTTCTTGAACTTCTTATTGAGGGCAGCTGCTTTTGCGCCCTTGTTCTTTGGCTCGCGTAGAGCCTTATTATTTCTTGCTCCCATTGTGGTGCTCCTTATCGGGTGCCCTAATTTTTTACCTTACGGTTATAACTAGGAATGGATGGATAGGTTTGTTTTTTAAAATGGTGGTTCGTCGTTAGTTGTGGTTGCCCATCCTCCGCCAGTTGGCGTTGAAGATGCTGCAGCCCAAGGATCATCGTTGATTGAATCTCCTGCTGGAGCAGAAAATCCTCCACCTGCTGGTGCTCCGCCTTGGCGTTGGGTACGTGTGACCTTTGCTGTTGCGTAGCGAAGTGATGGACCGACTTCATCAACTTCTACCTCAAAGACAGTTCGCTTTTCACCCTCTTTTGTTTCATATGAACGCTGCTTCAAACGACCAGTAACCATTACACGAGTTCCTTTTGTAAGTGACTCTGCAACGCTCTCTGCCGCTTCGCGCCAAATAGAACATCTGAGATAAAGAGTGTCTCCATCTTTCCAAGTATTTGTTGTGCGATCGTAATTTCGAGGAGTGGATGCAACCGTAAAGTTTGCAACCGCGTAACCAGAAGGGGTGAAACGTAGCTCTGGATCATCAGTTAAGTTACCGATGAGAGTGATGTTTGTATCGCCTGCTGCCATTTTTTATCCTCTAATCTCTTTTAGGTCCGTGCTATAAATTCTTAAATTATTCTGGACGAATAACTTTGGTGCGCAGAACTGACTCATTCAAATTGAGTTGACGATCTAACTCTTTGATGGCAGCTGGCTCGCAGTGCATATCAACAACTGCGTAAATACCTTCACCTTTTTTTAGAATCTCAAATGACATACGACGACGGCCCCATACATCGAGCTTGTCGACGCGGCCTCCGCTGTCTTTAATGATTTTGAGATATGTCTCAAGGCTTGGTGTGACTGTACGTTCTTCAAGTTCTGGATCGAGAATGACCATTAATTCATAGTGACGCATGCGTAACCCGACCTCCTCTGGACTAAGACGGCCACGGTATTTCCGTGACAGGAGGGTTAGTGCTTCCTTGAAGTACCCATATGGGTTCTTCGAGGAGGGCTAAGGGTAACTTGAAGAGCCCTCAAAGAGAAAATCGAAGAGCCTGGTGTGTGGACGGGTCTCATCTGTGCGTGAATTTCTGATGGCGATGCGGGCGATTACGGCGATGAGATAGATGGTCGTGGCGATACGCAAGAGTGTGAGAAGGGCGTACCCCTTGGCCGGCAGCCCGAAGGTGGCTCCAGTAACCGTTGCAAGATGTTGCCAGATTGCAATGTGATAAATAATTTCGCCACCTTGCCAGATCCAAAAAGCATGAATGCTCTCTTTGTTCAGGGCAAGAATTGCAAGAGGAGTAAGCCACAAAACATATTGTGGTGAATAGACCTTACTTACAATCATTACTACAGCAAGAAGAATAAAACTCATTTGCGCAAGTTTTGGGGTTATAGAAAATTCAAAAAAGATTAGTGTAATTATCGTCAGGCCTGCAAGTAGCGCCAAAATTGTCAGGTAATTCAGATTTGCTAGATTTATTCCCAGTATTGAAAATGCTAACCATGGCGACCCCCAATCAGCACCACGTGACAAATTCAAATCATAGAAACGCCACCATCCTTGCGTGGTGGTGAGAGCGACTGGCAGATTTATTGCTAACCATGATGCAATAACAATTCCTGAGTATTGCGCAATTTCACGAATTCTATTTTTGCGCCAGAGAATAAGAAATATTGGTAGTAACAAAAATATTGGCATGAATTTTGTCGAGATTGAAATACCAAGTGCAAGTGCGCTCCATTTATATTTCTCTTTATCAAACCAATAAATTGCGATTAGCATCGATGTAATTGCCCAAAGATCCCAATTAATATAGAGCGATGCAATCATTGCCGGAGCAACAGGAAGTAGATACCAATAATTTGGTTTTATATGTGCGATAAGAACTACTATAAATATAAATAGAAGGGCGATAAGGAAAGCATTGATTAGAAAATAATTTGTAGCGCTATTCGAATTTGACGGTGTTATCAATGCAGTTGCATACATGACAAGACCAGTAATTACTGGGTATTCCACTGCTTTTTCTGTGCCTAGATAAGCCCATTTATGTTTATTGAGTTCGCGATCGCCAAATAGCGATGGTAAATCTGAGTAACAAGCGTGCACATATTGATCGGGGGTTGCCCAATTTTTACCTTCGCAATGACTAAATTTTATAAAAGAGAAAAGCGAAGCAAGAATCGCAAGTGCGACCAAGACTCGAGCCGTTGGGCGCAAGCGTCACTTCTTCTTCTTGATGGTTTGAACTCCACCAGAAGTCATTTCAATGGGATCTAGCCCTCCGATATTTGATGGGGCGGGGAAATCCATTACTGGTTCTCCCTTGAGTGCACCTTTCATAAATGCTGTCCAGATACGTGCAGGGAATGTTCCACCTGTTACGGATGTAAGACCACCAATGCCATTGAGTGATTCACTTGCGCTATCTCTAAAAAATGCAACGGAAGCAGCAAGTTGTGGAACATATGCACTAAACCATGCTGATGCATTTTGTTGGCTAGTACCTGTTTTGCCTGCAGCTGGTCGGCCAAGTGCAAGGGCAGCTGATCCTGTTCCGCCATTGACTACACCTTTGAGTGAATATGTAAGGTCAGCCATAACTTCTTTACTAAATACTTCTTGAGTTTGAGCTTTTCCTTCATACAAAATTCCCTTATTTGAACCTATGACTTGGGCTACTAAATATGGTTTGGAGTAAATTCCTTGCGCAGCAAATGTTGCATATGCATTTGCAACATCAATTACGTGTGGGCTTGCAACACCTAACACAACAGATGGTGTTGGCATCATCGCAACACTTTCTGGAATACCAGCTCGACGTGCTACGTCAACAACATTGTCAGGACCGGCTTTGATTCCGAGTGGAACAAAGATTGTATTTACTGAGTGCTTTGTTGCCTCCATAAGTGATATCTGGCCCCAGCCTTCATCGCCATAATTAGAGACTTCATATGGTTTTCCAGCATCATCAAATGTTTGTGGGCTATCACCATTCCACATTGAAGTAAGTGGAATACCTGCTTCAAGTCCTGCAATTATTGCAAATGGTTTGAAGGTGGAACCTGCTAATGCAATCGCTTGTGTTGCATCGCTGAGTTGTCGTTTTAGATAATCCGCGCCACCGTAAAGCGCAATAATTTCACCTGTACCCGGCCTAATTGCAACTAAGCCAATATGTAAGTTCTCTGGCGCACCTTTGGGGGTTAGCTTATTTACTGCATCAATTGCAGATTGCTGTGCCTTCTGATCAATCGTTGTGCGAATAACTAATCCGCCGACTAATAGTTGGTCTTGAGAAAATCCCAGTTTTGCTAATTCTTTTTGTACCGCTTCAATCACATGTCCTTTAGGACCACTGAGTGAACCCGAAGTTGCGCGTGGTGCAACTGTTGGATATTTCATTTTGGCTGCATCTTCTTTAGTCAGCCACTTCGCATCAATCATTCCATTTATTACATATTGAAAACGGGCCTTCAGGCGTTCTTCGTTTCCTTTTTTGAAAGCAGGATCATAGAGTCCAGGTGAGCGCAAAATACTCGCAATCACGGCTGCTTGAGAATTTGTAAGTTGTTCAACATTGCGATTGAAATACTGTTGCGAAGCAGTCATAACACCGTAGGAACCACGTCCAAAATAAATAGTATTCAAGTAATTTTCAAAAATTTGATCTTTGCTAAGTGAGTTCTCGAGTTTGATTGCAATTACTAATTCTTTGATTTTTCTTTGAATTGTTCGACTGGGGGATAAAAAGGCTGTTTTTGCATATTGCTGTGTAATTGTTGATCCACCTTGTAGTGAACCACCGCGTAAATTATTGAATACTGCTCGTGCAATTCCTGTTGCGCTAAATGCACGATTGGAATAGAAGTTGCGATCTTCAGCAGCTAATACAGCATGACGTACATTGAGTGGAATTTTTGCAAGTGGAACGATTTGGCGATTCTGAGTTCCCACTCGCCCGATTTCAGCGCCATTGGAATATTGAATAATTGTTGATTGACTATTTACATAAGCATTTGGATCTGGAATTGAAACGGTGAAATAGGCAAGAGCAAAAAGTGTTGCAGCGGCAATAAATCCAAAACCGCCAATAAAGATGGCTGATCTGATTAGAAATTTGCGCAGCATTTGTAAAGGTTACCCCTTCACCCAATCGTCATCTTCCAAGGTGCGTACTCGACGGGGTGCCTTGCGCTCAACACCATCACCTAGAACAAAGGAGGCACACAGGTGATTCCAAGAACAATCTCGGCAAACTTCAACAATATAGACGCGAAATTCCCCGAACTCACATTCCATTGCAGCTAACTCTTCTGGGGTTTTGATTCGCCCTGAGTATTGACCTAACTGATCACCGAATGTGTATCTAAGTTCTACTAAAGATAGTTTTTTACATACTGGACAGTTTCTATTTACTTTCTCGCCATGAAACTTCGCTGCACGCATCAAGTATGGATCTGCATCACACGCATCTACGGCGCCACGAAAAAGTGCCAGTAAGGTCGCGCGCTTATCGAGTGAATAGTCGATATAGGAGCGGAGGGATTTCATAAGGAGTAAAGAATAATCGCTTCTTTCTTACTACGCTTCTCCTATGAGTTTCTGGGCACTTCTGCGCCATCCTCGGCTCTCGCGTTTACTTGCCGTTCGTTGGAGCGGGCAAATAACTGATGGGCTTTTTCAAAGTGCGTTGGCTTCTTTTGTACTTTTCTCGCCCGAACGCCAAGCAAATGCATTAAGTGCCGCACTTGGTTTTGCTGTTGTTCTTTTACCTTATTCAGTTGTTGGTCCTTTTGTGGGGACAATATTGGATCGCGTTTCTAGACAACGTGCGCTTTTCTTTTCTAATATGGCGCGGGCAATTAATTTATCAATTGTTTCCTTACTTATTTTTAGTGGAAAAACTGGAATTGAGTTAACGGTATTTGTGCTCATTGCATTTGGAATCAACCGACTCATTCTTGCTGGACTATCTGCTGGTTTACCTTTACTTATCGAACCACGCTCACTAATTTCTGCGAATGCAATTGCAGTAACTGGTGGATCGGTACTTGTTGTTATAGGTGGTGGCATTGGTGTTGGCGTTCGCTCTTTAGTTGATTCCTTTACTATTGCAAACCATGCAGATTCTTTACTTATTCTTATTGCAGCAATTGGTTACTTGACTGCTGCTTTACTAACAACACGTCTAAATAAAAGTGAAATTGGTCCTCTTTCACATGAGCGAGCAGTTGCGAGTTTTATGAATGGTATTCGTGATATGCGCGAAGGGCTTGGGTTTCTCCAAGAACATACCGATGCGGCTCGTGGAATTGCAGCAACGGCAATACATAGAGGTGGGCTTACTGCTCTTACATTGACAGCGCTTTTACTAGAGAGAAATACTTTTAATGATCCCAATAAACCAGAGGAAGGTCTTGCCGGATTTGGTTTTGCTCTCAGTTTTGCAGGCGTTGGCCTTACTTTAGGAGCATTTCTTGCGCCATACGGAGTTGCTCGTTTTGGACGACATCGATGGATGCGACTATCTCTATTTGCAAGTGCTTTTTTCCCAATTGTTTTAGCTGTGCATCAAAGTCAAGTAACACTTATTGTAACCGCGTTCTTTACGGCATTTTGCGGACAGAATCTGAAAGTTACTAATGATGCACTCGTACAATCAAAAATTGATGATTACTTTAGGGGTCGCGTTTTTGCGCTCTACGATGTGATTGTCAATGGTGCAATTGTTTCAGGTGCACTTATTGCTGCCCTGTTACTCCCTGTTTCAGGTGTCTCTGCAGTGGTACCACTTCTTGTAACTCTTGCATATTATCTTGGAGCAGTACGACTGTTACGCCCGTCTAAATTCATGCAACTTACCTAGTGCGCCACCACTTTAGTAACTCTTCTCTCGCAACTTCGGCTCCGAGTTGCCCACGCTCTAAACGTAATTCCATAAGGAAATCCATCGCTTGACCAACTGCTCGCGATGGCTTGAGATCAAGAATTTCCATAACTTGTGCACCATCTAAATCTGGGCGGATCTTTGATAATTCTTCTTGCTCCATCAAAACAGCAATACGCGCTTCTAAGCTGTCATACGTTGCAGCTAATCGAGCAGCTTTAGTTTTGTTACGTGTTGTGCAATCAGCGCGAGTTAGAACGTGAAGGTGTACTAATAAATCTCCTGCATCGCGAACGTAGCGTCGCACTGCCGAGTCACTCCATTCACCATCGCCATATCCATGAAAACGCAGATGTAGCGCAATGAGTGTTTCTACCTCTTCAACTGTGTGCCCATCAAAACGAAGCTCCTGTAAGCGTTTTTTGGCAAGGCGCGCTCCAACAACTTCGTGGTGATGAAATGAGACTCCGCCGCCTTCAATAAGGTTTCGAGTTTTCGGTTTTCCAATATCGTGTAACAGCGCAGCAAGGCGAATTACAAGATTAGGTCCACCGAGACGATCTTCGTGCTCTATTGCCTGTTCCAAAACAGTTATCGAATGTTCGTAAACATCCTTATGGTGATGATGCTCATCTACCTCTAAACGCAGTTTCGGAATCTCAGGGAGAACTATTTCTGCAAGTCCAGTATCAACAAGAATTGTTATTCCTAGTCTTGGATTTTGTGACATAAGAATCTTAGATAGCTCCTCTCTGATTCTTTCCGCAGAGATTATGCTGAGTCGAGATGCCATTTCTTTCATCGCAACTAAAACATTTGGTGCAATTTCAAAATTAAGTTGACTTGCAAATCGTGCAGCACGCAACATGCGCAATGGATCATCGGAGAAAGAATCTTCTGGTTTTCCTGGAGTTTGTAGAATTTTTTTAGTGAGATCACTCAAACCGTCAAAAGGATCTATAAATTCTGGTGTCGGACCAGTGAGTTCGAGCGCCATGGAATTGACACGAAAATCTCTTCGCGATAAATCTCCTTCGATGGTTTCACCATAAGAAACTTCTGGTTTGCGTGAATCTTTTTCATAAACATCGCTGCGGTATGTAGTTACCTCAACTGTTGTATCTCCTAATTTTCCGGCAACAGTTCCAAATGCAATTCCTGTATCCCACACATGTTCTGCCCACCCATGCAATATTTTTTTACTCTCTTCAGGTTTTGCGTTCGTTGTGAAATCAAGATCGTTACCGAGGCGCCCTAAAATCGCATCGCGAACTGGGCCGCCAACCAATGCGAGTGTGTAACCCTTTGCTGAAAATGCTTGTGCGAGTGAGCTCGCCAATGGCGCCTTCTCGATGAGGGAGCGGATGGCTAACTCGCCTGCGGCTCCTAATGCACTCTTCACAATAGATAAGGCTAGAGCAGTACCCTTGCTTCATGATCCCGGCACCTGGTGCGGGCAGCGAAGGCACGAAGAAAAAACGCAGGCGACGAAAGCCCGCACATCGCAGCCCCCAAAGTAGTGAGAGTACGACAAGCGCAGAAAGCACTAGCGCGCCTAAAAGTGCAAAGAAGAGCGCCGCAAAACCGTATGCCAAGCGTGTAGATGAAGTTAGTGCTGGTGGTTTAGTTATCGACGCCACGGGAAAATTAGGCCTACTTATTGGGCGCTTTGATCACAAAGATGTCACCGGAACTCGCTTGTTGTGGTCGCTACCAAAGGGACATATAGAAGAAGGTGAATCGCCAGAAGAAGCCGCAATTCGTGAGGTTGCAGAGGAAACTGGGATTACTTCAGAGATTGCAAAATCATTAGGTGTTATTGATTTTTGGTTCATGGCTGGCGGGAAAAGAATTCATAAAACTGTACATCATTTTCTTTTCCGCGAAGTTGGTGGATCGCTACAAGCACAAATCACTGAAGTTGATGAGGTCGCATGGTTTCCGCTAACAGAAATTGTAGAGAAGCTAGCTTATCCCGATGAAAAGAAATTGATTGCCCGTAGTGGGGAATTAGTTTTATGAAAAAGTTTCTGACTTTTCTAGCGACAATTTTGATTGTTGCAATCTCCATACCTCCCGCTACAGCTATTGAAAATGAATTTGTTGTAGTAACAGAAGTTACCCATAGAAATTTTGATGGCTTTTTTAGGGATGACTTATTGGCACAAAGTTTGTCACCAACAGGGCGACTTGGAGCACTTGTTTATGTGCCGATAAAAACTAATCGAACATGGATTATTGATCCCGCTCTGGTTGATGAAGTGGTTGCGATGACCAATAAGTATTCGTTAGTAAACGAGGATCCTGGCGTCGGAAGTGATATTGCCCTTAGTTGGATTACACAATTGCGATATGTAACTTCTCGCAACCAAGTCGTTGCCCTTGCTTATGGAAACCCAGATATAAAGCTCGCTAAGCGATTAGCGCCTAGCGAACTCAAAATGTATTTTTCATATGGCAATGAATCCCTTAGTAAGAATTTGATCCGTTTGGTTTCAACCCGTCCAAGTTTTACTCCTACAAAAGCAGTATCTCGCTTGAGTAATTTGCAAAAAGTTAGCTATACCAAAAATAGGCAACGTCTTACAGAGTTATCTAGGGTTGTCGATGATGCTGAATTGAAAGCACTTCGAGCAAAATTGGCGATTCTTTTATCACCTTCTCTCAATCGTGAAAATCGTAATTATTTTTCTTTACAAGCAACAAAAACTGTAAAGAATGAAGTTGGTAAAATAAGCGTTAACGAGGGTAAATACAGACTTACATCTGCAGAAGTAAAAGTTCCTGTCACCATCACTAATAAATATCCTGTGCCTATCACTCTAGATCTGTGGCTCACACCCGATAATTTCAAGGCTTACACACCAAATATTCGCGACATTACAATTGCTGCAAATTCAAAATTACAATTGTCGATGGATGTCAGTGTCGTTGCACCTGGAAACACCACCATTGAAGCTCAACTAACAGATAGCAAAGGTAATAATGTTGGCGAGCCAGCAATGCTCTCGCTAAATCTCACAGTCATTGATACGCGAGTAGCGTGGTTTACAACTGGAGCAGCGATTATTCTCTTCCTTGCAGCTGTCGCACAAAGCGTTCGAAGAATTCGGAGGTCAAAGAAGTGAAATCTCAGGACCTTTATCGCGCATCGGGCATCATGGCGGTCGGAACAATTCTCTCCCGTATAACAGGATTTATTCGCGGTTTACTTATTGTGGCTGTATTGGGTACGGCGCTTTTGGCCGATACGTACAACGTCGCGAATACAATGCCAAATATTCTTTATAACTTATTAGTTGGTGGCGCTCTAACAGCAATCTTTGTTCCACAACTTGTGCGCTCGTTCAATGATGAAGATGGTGGTCACGCATTTGCTTCACGTTTAGTTACTACCATTTCAATTATTTTGTTAGCTCTGGTTGCTATTGGTGTAATTTTTGCTCCGTTTTTGGTTCGTTTATATGCACCCGAGTTCTTTACCTCTGGCTTTGAACATGAGCGCGATATCGCAATCGCATTTACTCGTTATTGCTTGCCACAAATTTTCTTCTTGGGTTTATTTACAATGTTAGGCCAAGTGGCTAATTCACGTGGCTCATTTGGCCCTCTTATGTGGGCGCCAATAGCTAATAATATTGTTGGAATTGTAATATTTGGAGCAGTACTTTATTACTCACCTGCACTCACTGTTGCAACAATTACAGATGCGCAAATACAAATACTGGGTTGGGGCACAACTTTTGCAATAGTTGTACAAGCGCTGATTCTCATTCCTGTTGTTTATAGATCTGGAATTCGCATTCGTCCCATGTGGGGGATTCAAGGATTAGGAAAGTCATTTACGTTAGCTGGCTGGACGCTACTTTATGTATTTATCTCACAAGTTGGTTATTTGGTAACTGTCAATGTTGCAACTAGCGCTGCTGTTCGAAGTGCAAAAGATGGCATAACAACGGGTGTTGGAGTCACACCGTTTAGTAATGCATACCTCATCATGTTATTGCCATATTCAATTGTCACAATTTCTATAGTTACTGCAATGCTTCCACATCTATCGCGCCTTGCTATAGATAAAAAGGTAGATGAAGTTCGTGAACAATTGGTGCGTGCTATTCGCATGGTCGGCGTAATAACTGTGCCCAGCGCAGTTGCATTATTGTTATTCGGTCCACTAATTACAGAGGTGCTATTTTTTGGTATCGGATCAGACGATTCTCGCTATATCGGTTACGTCTTATCCGCTCTTAGTTTTGGACTTGTTGCATTTTCTATCAACTTAATTTTAATACGAGGGTTCAACGCCTTTGAAGATACCCGCACTCAGGTGAGCTCAATCCTTGTCATAAACGTTATTTCGGTTGGGCTCTCTTATTTATTTTTATCAACTCTTCAAAACAAATGGGTAACCGTGGGATTAGGTGCAGCTTTCTCAATTAGCTATTTGGTTGGGCTCTTCATCACACTCTTTCTTCTCAAGCGCCATATTGGGAAACTAGCGCTGCGAGATTTTGCGCCACAACATTTTCGCTTATTACTTGCCTCACTAATTGCAATGGTCCCTCTCTTTGCAATCTCGATCTATTTTGATTGGGTAGGTGCAAATAGTTCCTCTGGAATACGAGCGCTAGAACTACTTTTTGTGATGGTTATTAGTTTTATTGGTTTCTTCTTCACTGCTCGATTGCTGCGTATTGAAGAGGTTTCAATGGGTAAAGAGTTGGTCGCCTCATTTATGGGTCGCAACAAGAGCGTGGAATAAAAGGAGATAAATTAGGGTTATGGTGAATATATGAGTGATGTTAGAGAAGTTGTCATTGTTGGTTCTGGACCTGCTGGATACACGGCAGCAATTTATGCTTCACGCGCGCAACTATCACCACTGATTTATGAAGGCTCGGTCACCGCAGGTGGGGCGCTTATGAATACAACTGAGGTTGAAAATTTTCCTGGTTTTGTTGATGGTGTGATGGGTCCTGATCTTATGGATTCAATGCGCAAACAAGCTGCACGTTTTGGTAGTGAACTTGTCACCGACGATATTGTTGAAATGGATCTCTCTGGCGATATCAAAGTTCTAAAAGATGGATCCGGAAATACTATAAAAGCAAAATCTGTAATTTTGGCGATGGGTTCTGCCTATCGTGAAATCGGATTAGTAAATGAAAAAAGGTTATCTGGGCGCGGTGTTTCATGGTGTGCCACATGTGATGGTTTCTTCTTTCGCAATCAAACAATTGCTGTTGTCGGCGGTGGTGACTCTGCAATAGAAGAAGCTACTTTTCTAACAAAATTTG
Source organism: Actinomycetota bacterium (assembly GCA_026392845.1). GTDB lineage: Bacteria > Actinomycetota > Actinomycetes > Nanopelagicales > Nanopelagicaceae > Planktophila. The sequence continues at coordinate 51,247 of JAPLBJ010000017.1, read as the reverse complement.
CAGATAAAGTTGTTTTGATTCATCGTCGCGACTCTTTGCGCGCTTCAAAAATTATGGCTGATCGCGCGCACGCAAATCCGAAGATTGAATTTTTATGGAATACAGAAGTCACTGATGTTCTCGGCGCCGAAAAAGTAGAAGCACTTCAGTTACGAAACACTCTAGATGGATCAGTGAGTACTCGTGATTTCACCGGTCTCTTTGTTGCTATCGGACATATTCCTCGTAGTGAACTAATAACCACTCAGATAGATCTCGATGGTGAGGGCTATGTGAAAGTTGAAGGAAGATCAACGCGTACAAATCTGCCAGGAGTTTTTGCGTGTGGAGATTTGGTTGATCACACCTATCGACAGGCAATTACTGCTGCAGGATCAGGCTGTCAGGCAGCCCTTGATGCTGAAAAATTTCTCTCGCACCACTAAAGTTCAATCCGTAGACACATCTAAATCCAAGGAGTAATCATGGCCGGCACAACTGCAGTAACGACAGCTAATTTTGATGAAGTTGTACTCAAGAGCACGACCCCAGTTCTCGTTGATTTTTGGGCAGAATGGTGTGGGCCATGCCGCGCAGTTGGACCAATCCTTGAAGAAATTTCAAATGAGCATGGCGACAAGATCAAGATTGTAAAACTCAATACTGATGAAGAGTCAGCTATTGCTATCAAATATGGAATTACATCAATTCCAACAATGAATCTTTTTCACAATGGCCAGATTGTAAAGTCAATCGTTGGCGCAAAACCAAAGCCTGCTCTTCTCAAAGAGCTCGAAGGTTTTATTTAATCAGTTCTGGAATTGAAGGAGAGAAATTATGAAAGAGCTCTCTCCTGATGAGTTACGTTCGTTTCAACAACAACGCGGTCTCAACATCACGGGCGTTATTGATGAAGTAACTTCGCGTGCGCTAGAGGAGGCGCGCTGGAAACTTGGAGATCGCTCACTTTATTTACAAGAAACCCCATTGATACGGGGTGATGATGTTGCGACCTTGCAATCAAGGCTTACAGAAATGGGTTTCGATTGCGGACGAGTCGATGGAATTTTTGGAGTGCGCACAGAGAGTGCCGTAAAGGAATTTCAGCGCTCTGCAGGAATCACATCTGATGGAAAGTGTGGACCAGCAACAATTATTGCCTTGCTTAGGCTTTCACGAATTGTTTCAGGTGGATTGCCCTCCGTACTTCGTGAAAGTGCTGTGCAAAAAAATCGTGGGCCAGCACTAGCTAATAAAGTTATTGTTTTAGATCCCGCCGGTGGAGACAATGAAAGCATTGTCCATGATGTTGCGGTTAGAACTGAAGGTCGCTTACTGGCACTTGGCGCTAGTGTTTTTCTCTCTCGCGGAGCTAAAAATAATCCAACCGAAACAGAACGTATTGCTTTTACAAACAAAAGTGGCGCCGATTTAATGATCTCTTTGAATACAGATACTTATAGAAATGAATTAGCTCATGGTTGTTCAACTTATTTTTATGGAGCAGATGCACATGGGATTCATTCTGTAGTGGGGGAACGCTTCGCGAATGTAGTCCAGCGTGAAATTTGTGCGAGAACAGATTTAGTAAATTGCCATACACATGTAAAAAGTTGGGACTTGTTACGCCTTACAAAAGCCCCTGCGGTAAGAATTGATTTGGGTTACCTCTCCAATGAAGGTGATTTATCGCGCCTGAGCCGCCCTGATTTTCGTGACGTTATTGCTGAGGCCCTAGTAATTGCGATTCAGCGACTTTATTTAGCTGCTGAAGATGATGCAAAAACGGGCACACTTCGTTTATCTGATCTTCGTAGCGCGGGTATTCGTCGCTAAATAACTCGTCGCGCATAAACGTGACTATGTGGAATGATGTGCGCCATGAGCGAGCTAACGTCACGTTTCCAAACTGGCGACCCACAGCACCTCGAACGCCGATTTGCTGCCCGAGCTGTTGGAATGCAGCCGAGTGAAATCCGTTCACTCTTTGCTGTTGCTTCGCGTCCTGAAATTGTTTCTCTTGCGGGTGGAATGCCAAATCTTTCTGCGCTACCAATGGGAATGATGGCCGATGTTGTTCATAACTTAATTTCTATAAATGGCGCCGAAGCGCTGCAATACGGAAGTGGTCAAGGCCATCCAAAATTGCGCGAACAAATATGCGATGTGATGGCTCTCGAAGGAATTCGAGCTAATGCTGATGACATTGTTGTTACAACAGGATCTCAACAGGCACTAGATCTGATTTCTCGTATTTTTATCGACCCGGGCGACGTTGTACTTGTTGAAGCACCGTCATACGTGGGTGCACTTGGAACTTTCCATCAATATGAAGCATCTGTTGTACATGTTGAGTTAGATGCAAATGGAATGGTCCCTGAAGCACTGCGTCAAGCAATCAAGAGTGTTCGTGCTGAAGGACGGAAAATAAAGTTTTTGTATTTGATTCCAAATTATCAAAATCCATCTGGTGTTCTCTTGCCGGCAGATCGCCGTACAGAGATTCTCGAAATCTGTCGCAAGGAAGAGATTTTTGTTGTTGAAGATAATCCTTACGGTTTATTAGGTTTTGATCGTCCATCTCCTGATGCAATGCGCGCCGAAGATAGTGAGAATGTTATTTATCTTGGTTCTTTCTCTAAAACAATCTCTCCTGGGTTGCGCGTTGGCTGGGCACTTGTTCCACCATCACTCAAAGAAAAATTAGTTATTGCTAGTGAGTCTTCTATTTTGTGTCCTTCAAACTTTACTCAACTAACAATTTCTAATTACTTAGCAGATCAGCCATGGCGTGATCAGATTGCTAGTTTTTGTAATCTTTATAAAGTTCGCCGTGATGCAATGCTTGAGTCGCTCACTGAACATTTTCCTGCCTCTGCAACATGGACAAAACCTGGTGGTGGTTTCTATGTTTGGGTTACATTGCCGCCGGAAATTGATACAAAAGCAATGATGCCTAAAGCAATCGTTGCAAAGGTTGCCTATGTACCAGGAACTGCCTTTTATGCCGATGGACTTGGTAGTTGGGCTATGCGCCTTTCATATTGTTATCCAACCCCCGAACGAATTCGTGAAGGCGTTAAGGCGTTAGGTGGGGTCATAAAGCAAGAGATTGAGCGCCGCCATAGCGGATATGAGCTAAAGAACTAACCCTCTATTGCTTTTGTAATTCGTTGTAAATCTTCTATACCTGCATATTCGATAATTATTTTGCCTTTTGCAGGAGTTCCCTCAATTGTTGCGCGAGTGTCGAGGGCGTCGCCAATACGATCGGCAATTTCACTAAATTCGATAGGGGTTGCGTTCTTCTTCGCTTTCTTTTTAGCGCTTTTGGAAGGAGATGAAGAAGTAATAATCTCTTCGACAGAGCGCACGCTTAGTCCTTCGGAAATGATTCTTTTTGCGAGTGCTTCAATCTCTTGAGCAGATGCTAGGCCAAGTAGCGCGCGAGCGTGTCCTGCGGAAATCAAACCTGATGCGACAGATCGTTGAACCGAAGTGGGCAAGTTCATAAGACGAATCATGTTTGAGATTAATGGGCGAGAGCGACCAAGTTTTGTCGCTAATTCTTCATGTGTGCAATTAAAATCAGTAAGTAATTGTGAATAGGCAGCGCCTTCTTCAAGTGGATTGAGTTCGCTACGGTGAATATTTTCAATAAGTGCTTCGCGCAATAATTCATTATCTGGTGTTTGTCTAATGATTACAGGAATTGAAGTAAGTCCTGCAGCTTTTGCGGCGCGGAAGCGACGCTCTCCCATAATGAGTTCATAGCGTCCTGGTGATGTTTGGCGAACAACAGGTGGTTGCAATATTCCAATTTCTTTTATCGAAGCAATTAATTCATTAAGTGCAACTTCATCAAAGTTTTTACGTGGTTGGCGTGGGTTTGGTGAGATAGAAGAAATTAGAACTTCATTTTGTTGACCGACTTCATTTCCTGCAACAGTGAGAGATGTTGGAATCAACGCATCTAAATTAGTACCGAGTCCACCACGTCTTGCCATTATGCAATCTCACCTTCGCGCTTGTAATTGATGCTCACTACATTGGAATCAAATGGTTTTCCGCGATCCGCCAACTCCCGCGCTATTTGCATATATGCAACCGCGCCAGGTGATGATGCATCGTAAGTCATTACAGTTTGGTTATAACCTGGTGCCTCCGATACACGCACTGCGCGCGGTATAGGAATATTAATAAGTTCATTTGGGTAATGTTTTCTAATTTCATCTGCGACATCATTAGCTAGTCGTGTTCTGCTATCAAACATAGTGAGTACAAATGTGGAAAGTTTTAATTCTATATTCAATCTCTTTTTTACTAATTCAAATGTTTTTAGAAGTTGTGACAAACCTTCAAGTGCGTAATATTCGCATTGAATTGGAATCAACATTTCTTTTGCAGCAGTGAGTGCATTTATTGTTAATAGACCAAGACTTGGTGGGCAATCAATAAATATGTAGTCGTAGGCAATATTTTGTGTGGTGCGCAATTGCACTAACTCTTCGATTGCTTCGCGCAAACGAAATTCGCGAGCAACCATTGGTACTAATTCAATTTCGGCTTGTGCAAGGGAAGTATTAGATGAGATGCATTCAAGGGCGGGAAATCCAGCAACTTTTTGTACAACAGATTCCATTGTTGCTTTGCCCATCAAGGCTTCATAAATACCCTCATTATCAAGATGCTCCACCCCAAGGGCGGTTGAGGCATTGCCCTGTGGATCTAGGTCAATAACGAGTACGCGCAGACCACCCATAGAAAGGGCTGCCGCCAGATTCACTGTTGTCGTTGTTTTGCCTACGCCACCTTTTTGATTAGCGACGGTGATGATGCGAAGTGCGCCAGGTTTAGCCATCGCCTCTTTGAGGCGGCGAACGCCTATAACTTTCTTGGTTTCACGTGAATCATCCACGCGGCTATCTAACCACCCTTGCGTAGCTCAACGATTCGACCGAGCTCAAGACCCTCAAGAGTTATCTCGTGGAGGATGGAATTCTTCACGCTCTTCATCTCTTCCTGCGCTGATTCCCCCTTCATAGCAAGGAGGGAGCCACCTACCTTGATGAGGTGCCAACTAATGCGGCGCAACTTCTCCAGCGGCGCAACTGCTCGGGCGGTGACACAGTGGGCCTGCTCCCTAAAATCTTGGGCTTGGCCACGAAGGACTTTGATTTTTGCCCCATTGGCAACAAGTGGAGCAATCGCCTCTTCAAGGAAATCTTGTCTGCGCTCAAGGGGTTCAATAAGGCTCACACTCAGATCTGGGCGAGCAAGGGCGATAACTATTCCGGGCAACCCAGCGCCTGAACCAATATCTATGAGGCTGCTTTTTTGGGGGAGGAGGCTAATAATGGGAAGGCAGTTGAAGATATGGCGCTCCCAGATGCGCTCTCCTTCACGGGGCCCAATGAGGCCTCGCTCGATTCCCGCCCCTATCAGGAGGCGCGAATAGGCAGCAATCTCATCTTTTCTCTCGGGAAAATATCGCTCGATGAGGGTTTCACGTGAAACCTCAGGAGAGCTCATAGGCAGAGTCTGGCTTTAGGCAGGGTAGATCACGACAAAGCGGTTTGGATCTTCGCCATCAGATTCACTTGTTAGGCCTAGATCTTGAATTGTGTCGTGGATGATTTTGCGCTCAAAGGCATTCATTGGGGCAAGCTTGATTGAGGCTCCAGTGCTCTTTGCCTCCGCCGCCTTCTCCTCTGCCAACTTTTTGAGTTCGCTCTTGCGTCCAGCGCGAAAGCCCTCAATGTCGAGCATAAGCCGGCTGCGATCCCCGGTTGCCGTCTGTACAGCGAGGCGAGTCAGCTCTTGAATTGCATCTAGGACCTCACCATTGCTACCAACGAGGTGGTTGAGTTTTCCCCCGACTATGGCAAGGGCTGCGCGGTCATTTTCCACATCGATATCAATATCGCCATCAAGGTCTGCGATATCTAGGAGTGCCTCTAGGTAGTCCGCGGCGATATCGCCCTCTTCTTCTAGTTTGGCGACTCCTTTGAGTGGGCTTTTCTCTTCTACAGTTTCAATTTCGCTCAATGTACTGCTCCTTTATTGATAATGTCCACATTGTGTGGAATTAAGGCTATTTGTCCTATTTCTTCTTCTTTTTCTTTGGTTGCTTGCGCTGTCCTTTTATCTCTGGCTCCTGGACCGTTTCATTCGATCCTGAATCTGGAGTTTGAAGATCTCCATTTTTTTGTTTGCGTTTTCTTTCTAACTCTTCATATGCAGGAGAACCTGGAGTTGGGTTTCTCTTAATGACGTAGTACTGCTGTCCCCATGTCCATAAGTTTGTTGTTGACCAATAAATAAGAACACCGATTGGAAAGTTCACGCCAGAGATTGCAAATATAACTGGGAACAAATACAACATAATTTTTTGTTGTTGCAACATCATGTTGTTGCTGGAATCCATCTTTGGCATTCCTTTTACCATCAACTGACGCTGTGTTGTAAAAGTTGTCGCTGACATAAAAGCAATGAGAAAAACAGTAACAATTTTTACTGTTGTTATATCTGTTCCTAAGAAAGTATCTGAAATTGGAGCGCCAAAAAACTTAGCTTGGGCGGCGCTAACGACATCTTCTTGAGTTAGCACTCCATGTTTTACGGGAGGGTTTTTACCGATCCCGTTGAGCACAGTAAAGAGAGCAAAGAAAATAGGTGCTTGTGCAAGTATTGGAAAACATGAGGCAAGTGGGTTTGTCTTGTGTTCTTTGTAAAGCTTCATCATCTCTTCTGATTGCTTTTGGCGATCATCTTTATACTTCTTTTGAATCTCTTTCATTTGCGGTTGCAAAGCAGTAAGGGCGCGCTGGCTCTTAATTTGTTTTACAAATAATGGAATAAGAAGAATGCGGATAATAATCACGAGGCCAATAATTGAAAGACTCCATGAAACACCAGAGTCTGCGCTAAAGATTGGGGAGAGAAGTTCGTGGATTGTGATGATGACCCAAGAAACAGCGAAATACAATGGGTTTAGGATCGTATCCATTAGTTAGTTCCTGCCTTCTCTTTAGTAATAACATAATCAACACCACCATGTGACCACGGGTTACATCGAACTAATCGCCAAGTCGCCATAGCCACACCTTTGATTCCATAGTTCTCGATTGCTGTTGCTGCGTAACTTGAACATGATGGGTAGTACTTGCAGCGAGGAGCAAAACTTGGGGAGATCCATTTTTGGTAAAAACGAATAGCTCCAACGCAAATTTTTCTTATCACTTCTTCACCTCGGAAGATTTCTTAATGAGTTTTGTGACAATCAAAGAAATTTCCTCTTGGTGGTGTGCTTTGGCCGCCCCGTTTAGTGCGCGGATCACAAGAAGAGAGTTTGCAGGAAGATTCTTAATTTCTTCGGCGAGGATATGTCGTACTTTGCGCGATACTAGGTGTCGGACCACTGAACCTCCAACGCTCTTACTAATTATAATTCCAGCGCGTGTTTCTTCCTCACTATTATTTAGATACAAATAGCCAATAAAGTTTTGCGTTGACACGCGCAATCCGCTTTTTGTGGCGCGAGCAAACTCATTGCTATCTGTTAGACGTGCATTTTTTGGAAGCACGCGAGTTATTCCTTGTGTGCTTTCGGTAATTACGCAGAGAGGCGTAGGCGACCTTTAGCGCGGCGAGCAGCTAGAACTGCGCGACCAGCACGTGTTGCCATGCGTGCGCGGAAACCATGTTTTTTGGCGCGACGGCGTGTATTAGGTTGAAAGGTGCGCTTTGTCATGAAGACTCCTTATAGCGATCAAAAATCAGGTCATAAATGCGGGGGAAGTGGAACAAGGAAGTAACGGTAGAGGTCTGGGGATAAGGTTGGCAAACTGGCCACTTCCCATATCCCTCCATATATAAATTGTGGATAACCAGTTGCTATTTTCTCCAAGAAGCCCTACTTTTCCCTTCTATCCACAGGGAAGGACCACAGAAGGCCCATTACAGGGCTCAATCTGAGGTTTAGACCACAGCCTGTGGATAACACTGTGGATTACCAAAGGGGCGCTTAATGGATGTAAAAGAGGTCGAACTGACCCAACTGTGGAGCCGGGTAATTGAAGAGGTTGCAGTCGATGCCCCACAACATCGAGCTTTCTTACAACTAACAAAACCTTTGGGTCTGCTTCAAGGCAACGGTGTTACAAATTTATTAGTTGCTGCACCAAATGCTTTTGCGAAAGATGTTTTAGAGAGTCGTCTTCGCGCAATTGTTGGCGATGTGCTCACACGCGAACTCGGCGAGAAAGCAAATATTGCAGTTACGGTCGATGAATCTTTGGAATCTTTAAATCTTCCAATCCCAGAAGTTGATATTGAATTCATGCCACCTAAATCAGGAACTGGGCGCGATGATATTTCGGCTGCGTCGATCACTAAGGGCGGAGAACAATCGCAACTAAACCCACGTTATATATTTGAAACATTTGTTATCGGTGCATCAAATCGTTTTGCGCACGCCGCAGCTGTTGCAGTTGCTGAAGCCCCTGCGAAGGCATACAACCCGTTATTTATTTATGGTGAATCAGGACTTGGAAAGACCCACTTATTGCACGCTATTGGTGCGTATGCAAAAGAGTTATATGGCAGTGTTCGAGTTCGTTATGTATCAAGTGAAGAGTTTACTAATGACTTCATTAACTCAATCCGTGATGATAAAGCCTCTGCTTTTCAGCGCCGCTACCGCGATTTAGATGTTCTGCTTGTAGACGATATTCAATTTTTAGAAAACAAAGAACGTACTCAAGAAGAGTTTTTTCATACGTTTAATACTTTGTACAACGCAAACAAACAAATTGTTATTTCTAGCGATCGCCCCCCAAAGCAATTAACAACTTTGGAAGATCGACTACGTTCTCGTTTCGAGTGGGGTTTGATTACAGATATTCAGCCACCTGAATTAGAAACACGTATTGCGATTCTTCGTAAAAAAGCCGCGCAAGATAAACTCAATGCACCCGATGATGTGTTGGAATATATCGCGAGCAAAATCTCAACAAATATTCGCGAACTTGAAGGTGCCCTTATCCGTGTTACCGCTTTCGCTAGCTTGAATCGCCAGGGTGTTGATTTATCACTTGCTGAAATTGTTTTGAAAGATTTGATTCCTAATGAACTAACTCCTGAAATAACAGGGGCCACGATCATGGCTCAGACCGCTGCATATTTCAGCCTCACGCTCGACGATCTTTGTGGCACTTCGCGTTCTCGAGTGTTAGTAAATGCGCGACAGATCGCTATGTACTTGTGTCGTGAACTAACAGATCTTTCTCTTCCAAAAATTGGTCAGACTTTCGGGGGGCGTGATCACACAACAGTGATGCATGCAGACCGCAAGATTCGCCAACTTATGGCAGAGCGTCGTTCGATCTATAACCAGGTCACTGAGTTGACCAACCGGATCAAACAACAAGCACGTAATTAGTAAAAGGTCCGATTTAGGGGTTTTCGCCTAGATAATCCTTTTTACCCCCAGTTGGGGAAAAGGTGTGGATAAGTGTGGATATGTGCAGAATTTCTGTGGGTATCTTTTTACTTAGAGAAGGAAGGGGTCTTGTTTATGAAAAGTGATCGCTTTTCGTTTTTTTCTACCCACACCTTTCTTTGGTTTACCCACATTCAAAAAGCCTGGAATAAGGCTTTTGAAGTGGACTTTTCTTTCTTATCCACAGTAAAGCCTTCTGGTTACTACTACTACTTATATATAGATAAAACCCGCTCTGTGGCGAACCCACAAACTATGAAAGACTTTCAAATGACAAATACAGGGAGAAGCTTGTGAAATTTACAGTAGGACAAGGCGCACTAGTTGATGGAGTCAATTGGGTTTCCCGAAGCCTTTCAACCCGCCCTATAAAAACAGAACTTCTAGGAATTGTTATCGATGCAAGTGGTGACGATGTGCTTCTCTCCGCCTCAGATTTAGAGACAGCAAGTAAGTCCCATTTCGCCGCAGAAATAAAAGAAAAAGGAAAAGTTTTAGTTCCAGGAAAACTGCTTGCTGAAATTTGCCGTTCTCTTCCAAATAAACCAATAACTTTTGCGTTAGATGGATCCCGTGTTCTCGTAACTAGCGGTAGCGCAAAATTTACTTTACCAACGCTTTCAATTACTGAGTATCCAAACTTGCCGGAACTACCAGCATCAACAGGTGTAGTACCAAGTGACACATTTGCAACCGCTGTTGCTCAAGTTGCAATTGCTGCAGGTCGCGACGATTCACTACCAACACTTACCGGCGTACATATTGAAATAAATGAAGAAAGTGTGACTTTGGCAGCAACAGATAGATACCGCCTTGCTGTTCGTGAAATTCAATGGGAGCCAACAACACCAAACCTTTCACTCACAGCACTTATGCGCGCACGGACTATCGCTGATGCAGCTAAATCACTAACACACTCAAAAAATGTTTCAATTTCATTTGCTCCAACAACAAGCAATGATCGACTTGCTGGTTTTGCGGGCGACGGAAAAACAATGACATCGAGAATGCTGGATGGAACATTTCCTCCATACCGCCATTTACTCCCACAAGACGTAACTACAACTGCGGTTATTGAAGTAGCCCCATTTTTAGATTCCGTACGTCGTGTTGCTCTTGTAACAGATAAAACAGTTCCACTCCGTTTGGAATTTTCGGGAACATCGTTATCCCTTGAAGCAGGTGCTGGTGAAGAAGCACAAGCAACGGAGGAGATTTCAATTCTTCTCAACGGTGAAGATATTTCAATTGCCTTCAACCCTGTTTTTCTAGCTGATGGCTTACAAGCAATCGGTACACCTTTTGTACAAATTTCTTTTACTGGCCCAAACAAGCCAGCGATTTTAATGGGTAAAAAAGAACCAGCGGGCGCAGCGATCGAAAACTACCGCTACCTTCTCATGCCTATGCGTTACGCCTCCTAATATTTATAAGAGCTTCGCGTGCGCATAAACGAATTAGAGCTAACTAACTTTCGCTCGTATCCGAAATTAAGGTTAGAACTAAAGCAAGGCGTAAACACATTTATCGGAGATAACGGTTCCGGCAAAACGAACATTGCTGAATCTCTTATTTATTTGGCCTTTCTTTCTTCCCATCGAGTTTCAAGTAACCAACCCCTTATTTCTCTCGGCGCCAACCAAGCAATTATTCGAGCAGAAATAGAAAAAGATGGACGAACCCTTCAGGTTGATTTAGAGATTAATCTCAATAAAGCCAACCGTGCACGCCTGAATCAAAACCCAACACGTAGCCAGCGCGAAATTTTAGGCGCCTGCCAAATAATTTATTTCTCGCCCGAAGATTTAGATTTAGTACGTGGGGATCCATCAACTAGGCGCGATTTCTTAGACCGCCTACTTATTACACGAAGCCCGCGACTAGCAGGCGTTATTGCTGATTATGAAAGAGTTGTAAAACAACGTAATGCTCTTCTAAAAACGCGATCTTCACAAAGCGCTCTTATTCCTTGGAATGAACAACTTATAAAATTTGGCGCAGCGCTAACAGCGGAGCGAATCGCATTAGTTGAAGCACTTAATCCCTTTGTGACAACAAACTATGCACAACTCAATGAAGTAAAGAAAGCATCTATCGCTTATAAATGCAGCACAGAAGGCGTGTCTGCAAATTTTGATAATAATATAAGTGTGCTTTCTGCGCGTTTAGAAGAAGTTGCATATCAAGAGATAGAGCGCGGAGTCTCACTTATTGGTCCACATAGAGATGATTTAGATTTACACCTTGGAGAATTTCCAGCAAAAGGTTACGCAAGCCACGGAGAATCATGGTCGATGGCAATATCACTTCGTTTAGCATCATTCAATTTATTGAAAAACGATGGCTCAGAGCCAATTCTTATACTCGATGATATTTTTGCAGAGCTAGATGTATCGAGGCGTCAACAATTAATACATGCAACAACAATTGCGGAACAAACATTTATCACTACAGCGGTTGAAGCCGACCTACCAAGAGAATTACTGAGTGAAAAATATTATGTAACACCCGGTGTGGTAAAGAAAGGAAAAGGCTAATGTCTAAACGCGATTTAGCTATTGATCTTTTCAAAAGTTTTAAAACTGGATACTCGAAAAAATTTAGAACTAGTACACCAGTTGTGCAAAAAGAGCGGAAAGACAACGGTGATCCAGAATTAATTAGCGATCTTGTTTCCAACCTTATTCAAGAGCGCGACTGGAAAAGCGGAATCGCAGAGGGAACCCTTTACACAACATGGCCTTCCATTGTTGGAAGTGATATAGCTGCGCACACAACCCCACTCTCTATTCTCGATGGCGTACTTACTGTGCAAACAAGTTCAACTGCATGGGCAACCCAACTAACAATGGTTTCAAATGAACTACTAGCGACAATCCAAAAGAGCGCATCAGGTGCCTTGGTTGAATCATTGGTTTTTATCGGCCCTCATGCCCCAAATTGGAAAAAAGGGATCCGCACAATCCGGGGCGCGCGTGGACCCCGCGACACCTACGGTTGAGCGTAAAAAAGGTCATTTCTTCACCTTCTCTAATAGGAACCCTCACCCATTAGCCAAACGTGCGCCAAATGGGGTTACTAAGCCTTCTCACGAGTATCTCTACTGCTAATTTACCGATAGGATAAAAGACTGCTAGGTGGGAATTTCGCCTCTAGCGCCATTTTCAGGGGTTGAGGGGGTCCAGTGAGCGAGAAGCCAGGCACATATGACGCCAGCGCGATCACCGTACTCGAAGGTCTTGAAGCCGTCCGCAAACGCCCCGGCATGTACATCGGCTCCACGGGAGAGCGCGGCCTACACCACCTTGTTTATGAAATCGTTGATAACTCAGTTGATGAAGCACTCGCCGGTTATTGCTCTGAAATAAATGTAACGCTCATGGAAAATGGCGGCGTCGAAGTAATTGATAACGGCCGCGGAATTCCAGTTGATATTCACCCAGTTGAAAAAAAGCCAGCACTTGAAGTTGTGCTTACTGTTTTGCACGCCGGAGGAAAATTCGGCGACGGTGGTTATTCAGTCTCTGGTGGACTCCACGGTGTAGGTGTCTCAGTTGTAAACGCTTTAAGTTCTGATCTTTCAGTAATTGTTCAACGCGATGGAAGTTTTTGGTATCAAGATTACAAACTTGGTGTTCCAACAGCTCCGGTCCGCAAAGGCGATGAATCTAGCAAGAGTGGAACAACAGTTAAATTCTGGCCATCCGAGGAAATCTTTGAAACAACAGATTACTCCTTTGAAATTCTTTCAACACGCTTTAGAGAAATGGCATTTCTCAATAAAGGTTTGATCCTCACACTTACAGATATGCGCCCAGGACATGTTGATGAAAAAGGTGAACAACTCACTGTTCGCTACCAATACCAAGGTGGTATCGCAGACTTTGTAAAACACCTCAACTCCACTCGCGGCGAAACCCATAAATCAATCATCTCTTTTAACTCTGAAGACACGAAGAGAAAAATTGCGCTAGAAGTCTCTATGCAGTGGAATGCTGGATTTACTGAATCTGTGTACACATTCGCTAATACCATCCATACACATGAAGGTGGAGCACACGAAGAAGGTTTCAGAACTGCACTCACTTCAATTGTGAATAAATTTGGAGAAGAACAAGGTTTTATCCGCAAGAAGGAAGATCGCCTAACAGGTGATGATGTTCGTGAAGGTCTCACAGCAATCGTCTCAATCAAATTAGCAGAGCCACAATTTGAAGGACAGACAAAAACTAAACTTGGAAACACTGAAGCAAAATCATTTACTCAAAAAGTTGTAAACGAAGAACTTGCAACATGGTTTGAACAAAACCCCACAGAAGGTAAAGAAATTGTTCGCAAAAGTATTGATGCAGCTGCTGCACGTGTAGCTGCACGCAAAGCACGCGACCTTTCACGCAACCGCAAAGGCTTACTAGAAGGCCGCGGAATGCCTGGAAAATTAGCCGATTGCCAATGGACCGATCCTGAAAAATGCGAGCTATACATTGTTGAAGGCGACTCTGCGGGTGGTTCAACTAAAGGTGGACGCGATTCACGAAATCAAGCAGTGCTACCTATCCGCGGAAAAATTCTTAATGTTGAAAAAGCACGAATTGATCGCGTACTTCAAAACAACGAAGTACAAGCCCTTATTACAGCACTGGGTACAGGCGTTCATGATGATTTTGATATTGCGAAGTTGCGCTACCACAAAATTATTTTGATGGCTGATGCTGATGTTGACGGACAGCACATCAGAACCTTATTACTCACGCTTCTCTTTAGATTTATGCGCCCACTTATCGAACACGGTTATGTTTACTTTGCACAACCACCGCTTTATAAATTGAAGTGGGGCGGTAAAGAACCAGTTCAATATGCATTCTCAGATCGTGAACGTGATGGCTTTATCAAACTTGGTCTAGAGGCCGGTAAGCGTTTACCTAAAGAAGATGGAATTCAACGCTTTAAAGGTTTGGGCGAGATGCCGGCAAAAGAACTCTGGGATACAACAATGGATCCAGAGCACCGAGTATTAATACAAGTAACACTTGAAGATGCGGCAGCAACGGATGATCTCTTTTCAGTTCTTATGGGCGAAGATGTGGAACAGCGCCGCGCGTTTATTCAGCGAAATGCTAAAGATGTTAGATTCTTGGATATCTAGGAAAAACCATGGATGAAAATAAAGATTTCGATAGAATCGAAACAGTAGATCTCCAGGTGGAGATGGCGCGCTCATATTTAGATTATGCAATGAGCGTTATCGTCGGACGCGCACTTCCAGATATTAGAGATGGTTTGAAACCAGTACACCGCCGTGTTCTCTACGCAATGTATGACGCTGGATATCGCCCTGATAAGGGTTACTACAAATCGTCGCGCATCGTTGGTGACGTCATGGGTAATTACCATCCACATGGAGATGGGGCTATTTATGACACCGTTGTTCGTTTAGCCCAACATTGGTCACTGCGCTATCCACTCATCGATGGCAATGGAAACTTTGGCTCCCCCGGTAATGATCCAGCTGCAGCAATGCGTTACACAGAGGCTCGCCTATCTCCTATAGCAATGGAGATGATGCGAGATATCGATGAAGATACAGTCAATTTTGTACCTAACTACGATGGGCGATCACAAGAACCAACAGTTCTACCAAGTCGTTTCCCAAACTTATTAGTAAATGGCAGCGCGGGTATTGCAGTTGGAATGGCTACAAATATTCCACCGCACAACCTTCGCGAAATCGGTGAAGGTGTCGCCTGGGCACTTGCACACCCTGAAGCAAAATCAGATGAGTTACTTACACAGTTACTAAAGATTGTAAAAGGACCAGACTTTCCAACAAAAGCACTTATTGTCGGGCGCACAGGAATTGAGAGTGCCTATCGCACCGGACGTGGTTCAATCACAATGCGCGCCGTTGTACAAGTAGAAGAGATAAATAAGCGCACATGTTTAGTTATCTCCGAACTTCCATACCAAGTAAACCCTGACAATCTCGCACTAAAAATTGCAGAGCTCGTCAAAGATGGAAAAATCAAAGGCATTGCAGATGTTCGCGACGAAGGCAATGAGCGCTTAGGACAACGCCTAGTTATTGTGCTTCAAAGTTCAGCAATTCCAAAAGTCGTACTCAATAACCTTTACAAGCAGACACAACTCCAAGATACATTCGGTGCAAATATGTTGGCACTCGTCGACGGGGTACCACGCACGCTGCGCCTCGATGAATTCATCCGTTTCTATATCGAACATCAAGTAGAAGTAATTGTGCGCCGCACTAAATTCCGCTTAGTTGAAAAAGAAAAACGTGCTCATATTCTTCTTGGCTATCTCAAGGCACTTGATGCACTTGACGCTGTTATCGCTTTGATTCGCGCAAGCACAACACCTGAAGAGGCTCGCACAGGTTTGATGAAATTACTCGATGTCGATGAAATACAAGCAAATGCAATTCTGGATATGCAGTTGCGTAGAATTGCAGCACTTGAGCGCCAGAAAATCAATGACGAGTACGAAGGATTGATGGCTGACATTATTGAACTCAATACAATCCTTGCTAGCCCTGAAAAACAGCGTGAAATAATCAAAACAGAGCTGGAAGAATTAGTTGCAAAATATGGCGATGAACGCCGCACTCAAATCGTTGCAAGTGAAGGCGATTTCTCTGCAGAAGACTTAATCCCGGATCAAGATGTAGTTGTAACAATTACTCGAGGTGGTTACTCAAAGCGCACCATGGCCGATCTTTACAGATCACAACGCCGTGGTGGAAGAGGAGTAAAGGGTGCTGCACTGAAAGAAGATGACGTTGTTGATCATTTCTTTATTGCATCAACACATGACTGGTTGCTCTTTTTCACAAATCAGGGACGTGTGTACCGTTCAAAAGTTCATGAATTACCAGATGCTGGACGCGATGCGCGTGGTCAACATGTTGCAAATCTCATGGCATTCAAACCAGAAGAGAAAATCGCACAAGTACTTTCAATAAAAGATTATGAAATTTCTCCATTCTTAGTCCTTGCAACAAAGAGTGGTCTTGTAAAGAAGACGCCATTGAGCGAATATGACTCACCACGTACAGGTGGACTTATTGCGATATCTCTCAAAAATAGTGATGAAGTTGTAAGTGCATCACTCATGAATGTGGGAGATGAATTGCTTTTAGTTTCTAGAAAAGGAATGTCATTGCGTTTTGTAGTCGATGACGAATCCTTACGACCAATGGGGCGCTCAACTAGCGGCGTTATTGGAATGAAGTTTAAGAAAGATGATGAGTTGCTAACAATGGCTCGTATAGATACATCACTGGCAACAGATTCATATGTATTTACTGCAACCGATGGTGGTTACGGAAAGAAAACCCCTATCGATGAATATCGAGTTCAAGGTAGAGGTGGTATTGGAATCAAGGCTGCAAAGATTGATGAAGATTCCAGAGGATCATTAGTCAGCGCACTAGTTCTTCGTAATGAAGATGAAGTGCTTGCAATTACATCGGCAGGCACAGTGATGCGAACACCTGCTGCAGAGGTTCGCCAAACAGGGCGTGACTCAATGGGTGTGCGTTTGGTCAATCTTGATGATGGTGTGAGCCTGCTTTCAGTAACTAAAAACAGCGAAGATGAGATTTCCCCGAAAAATCAGTAGGGTAAGAGCCTGAGTTTGGGCTCACGCAAAGTTCAAGGTAACCTTGCGCTTCTGTGATTGCGTCTAACGCAATTGCGGGCCTATAGCTCAGCCTGGTTAGAGCGCTTCCCTGATAAGGAAGAGGTCGATGGTTCGAGTCCATCTAGGCCCACCCCGCTCAACACGGGGACCTAGCTCAATTGGTAGAGCACTGCCTTTGCAAGGCAGGGGTTAGGGGTTCGATTCCCCTGGTCTCCACAAGTACGTCGACGATATATAAAACTAATCAAAAGAAAGCGGTTCATTTATGTCAACAAATACTGCAACTCTCCACACTTCAATGGGTGACATTGTTATTGAACTTTTCCCAAACCATGCGCCAAAGACAGTTGCAAACTTTGTTGAACTCGCAACAGGCGCTCGCGAATGGGTAGATCCACGCACTGGCGAAAAATCAAATGCAAATTTGTATGACGGCACAGTATTTCACCGCGTTATCGATGGCTTCATGATTCAAGGTGGAGATCCACTTGGTCAAGGAACCGGTGGACCAGGTTACAAGTTTGCAGATGAATTTCACGGAGAACTAACTTTTGATCGCCCATACATTCTTGCAATGGCGAATTCAGGACCAGGAACAAATGGTTCACAATTCTTTATCACTGTTGCGCCAACGACGTGGTTGAATCGCAAGCACAGTATTTTTGGCGAAGTAAAGGATTCTGCTAGCCAGGCTGTAGTTGACGCTATTGGTAAAGCAAAGACAGGACCTCAAGATCGGCCATCAACGCCAATTACAATCAATAGCGTTAGCATCAAATAATCTAAATCGCGCTGATGAAGCGTTCTGCAACTCTCACACTCATCACAATTATTTGTGCTGCCTACTTAGTGCAATTACTTGTTCCAAATTTAGAACAACAATTATTTCTCATCAAAGAAGCAATTCTCAATGATGGACAAATTCATGGAACTGCCCGTGGTGAGTGGTATCGATTACTAACAGTTGCCCTCACACACGGAGGAATTTTTCACCTTGGATTTAATATGTATGCACTGACGGTTTTAGGAAATCCAATTGAAGCTGCATTTGGAAAAGAAAGATTTTTGATAATATTTTTCATCTCACTAGTTAGTGGATCGCTCTTATCGAATTACTTAGCAGCCGCCAACCAACCATCCGTAGGTGCATCCGGGGCAGTCTTTGGACTCTTCGGCGCAATGGCAGTTGTTGGACGAAAAATTGGCGCAGATATTCGATCTATTGCAGTCATAGTTGGAATTAACTTCGCATTTGGATTTGCATTGGGTGGCGTTGATTGGCGTGCACATCTGGGTGGACTTATCGGGGGAGCAATCGCTTCAACACTCTTGCTTCGTCAAAAACGGTAAAACTTTATCCACAGAAGTTATCCACCGTGTGGAGAATTACATGCGTGTAATTAGCGCCATTTCGTAGCGAGGGAGAATCCCACGCCAATAAATGAGAATCCGACGATCATGTTCCATGCACCAATACCTGGGATTGGAAAACGAGTCTGAGTGACATAGAAAGTCACAATCCAGAGAAGACCGATCAAAAATGCAGTCACCATTGTTGGAGCAAGCCAGGCAGGGCTCTCAAGTGGGCCTTGTGGAGCGTGAACGACCTCTTCTTGCTCATGGGTACGCTGTTCAACAACCTTTTTACGCAATTTAGACTTTGGCATAAGGCGAAGTTACACCAGTTTGCCTAGAAATGAAAAGGATAGTGAGAGCCCGAGCAATAGGAGAGAATTAGCGCGTGGCGACCAAAATCCTTGTAGTCGATAACTATGACTCCTTTGTCTACAACCTTGTGCAATACCTTGCCCAACTTGGCGCGCAGTGCACTGTTGTAAGAAATGACGAAGTAGAGGCGAGTGAGGCTAAAAATTACGACGGAGTTCTTATTTCTCCTGGACCCGGAACGCCAGAGCGCGCAGGAGTTTCAATAGCGATGATCACATACTGCGCAGAAAATAATATTCCACTCTTCGGTGTTTGCCTTGGACACCAAGCAATTGGTGTTGCATTTGGTGCAACAGTTTCGCGCGCGCCAGAATTACTTCATGGAAAAACATCTCAAGTAAATCACCAAGGCGGTGGCGTTTTAGTTAATCTCCCATCTCCATTTACGGCAACTCGATATCACTCACTTGCCGTTGAACGAGATACCGTCCCGCCAGAAATTGAGATTACTGGTTCAACAGATTCAGGAATTATCATGTCGATGCGACATACAAAAATTCCAATCGAAGGCGTGCAGTTCCATCCAGAATCTGTATTGACAGAGCACGGACATCAGATGCTTGCGAATTGGCTCACTCAATGTGGCGACAAAGATGCACAAAGTAAAGCTGTAGGTCTATCACCAGTTGTCGGCAAAAAATAATTACGGAGTTTTATTTATTGTAATTGTTACAGATTTGCCGATTGTTTGAGTTGTTCCACCATCAGGTGCTTGACGAATTACAACACCAGTTGGTTGATCAGGATCGCTCGCCTCTAATTCATTGATAAGGAAACCAGCTTGAACCAGAAGAGTCTTAGCTTGTATGCCATCAATACCAATGAGATTAGGAACTTCAACCTCACCACTTGCAATCTGCAATACAACACCGCTGCCGGCAGTAATTGTTGACCCTGGCTCGGGTGTAACTTTCAAAACAGTTCCTTGAGCCTCATCGGATGGAATGGCCTCAGTGAGTGAGACAACTAAACCTGCAGCCGAAAGTGATGCGCGTGCATCTTGTAGTGATAACCCAACTAGATTTGTAGGAACAACAGAATCACCAGGGCCATCAGAAATTGTGAGCACAACACCAGATCCAGATTTCACACGTGTTGTTGCTAAAGGAATTTGGCTAGCGACTCGATCTTTCGGGATACGAGAATCGTGCGCTCTGGTGACGGTAACAACATAATCAGAGAGCAATGCGCGTGCAGCAACCTCTGTGAGACCAACAACATTTGGGATTTCATTACCGACGGAGGGCTCACCTGGGCGTGAAGCAAATAAACCAGCACCGGCAACTGCCAAGATTAGAATTGAAGCGCCAATTACACTAAATAGTGTGCGGCGGTTTATTGGTTTTTTCACCATCTTTGTTGTGACGGTTTCACCAGAATGTATTTTGAATAAATCATCAAGCATTAGCCCTGCAGATTGGTACCTATCTTCTGCTTTTTTAGCTAGCGCTACAGATAAAAGTATGTCGATTCCCTCAGGCAGCGTTGGTTCAATTTTGCTTGGCAGCGCTAATTCTCCTGAAACATGTTGGTATGCGATAGAGACAGGTGTATCACCAGTAAAAGGTGGTTGCCCTGTTAGAACTTCGTAAAGCAAACAACCAGTTGAGTAAATATCGCTACGTGCATCGGCGATTTCACCTAGCGCTTGCTCGGGAGATAAATACTGAGCAGTTCCGACAATGTTCCAGGTACTTGTAAGAGTTGCACCTAAATCATCGAGAGCGCGAGCAATACCAAAATCCATAACCTTTACATCACCTTGATCGGTAATCATGATGTTTGCAGGCTTTATATCTCGATGCACAATTCCGCGCTCGTGTGAATATTCCAACGCTGCAAGAACTCCTTCGCCAATTTCTAGCGCGCGAGCAAGAGGAATTCGTTCGCCACGATGAATGAGGTCGCGCAATGTGTGTCCAGAGACTAATTCCATAACAATGTATGGCGCAGGTTCTTCACCCGAGTCATAAACAGCCACGATTCCAGGATGGTTGAGACCGGCTGCTGCAAATGCTTCTTTGCGAAAACGAGCGACAAAGGAAGGATCGCGCGCAAGATCGCTACGCAATACTTTTACAGCTACCTCGCGAGCAAGGCGTTGATCATGGGCTCTGTAAACATCAGCCATTCCGCCAGTGCCAATCATTTCGCCCAGAACGTAGCGGCCGCCCAACGTTAGATTCATCATTGCGCAGCCCCAATAAAGTGCGTTGATACTTCACTTGAAGCAACTACATCGGCAATGATTATAGAAATATTGTCAGGTGCCCCGTTGATATAAGTGGCGTCAATGAGTGCAGTAATTGATTCGTCTGCAGTTTTCTTTTTCAACAATGCTTTCATCTCTTTATCACTGAGCACACTAGATAAACCGTCACTACATACAATAAAGCGATCCTCTGCCTTTACATCAAAAATTTGCAAAACTGGTGTTACATTGCCATCGCCCATAAGGGCCTGTGTGAGTACGGAACGTTGCGGATGATCACGAATATCAGCAGGAGTAATAGCTCCTTGATCGAGCAGTTCCTGCATAACGGTGTGATCACAACTTAGTTGTTCTAAATCATTTCCACGTAAGCGGTAGGCGCGTGAATCACCGACATGTAAAAGTGCAATCTTTGCCCCGTAAAGCAATAAGGCGGTAAGGGTTGTACCCATTCCACGTACTTCTATTGCTTCGCGTGCATGTTCGCCAATTTCATTATCAATAGTGTGTAAAGAATTCTGCAGAAGATCTTCGATTGAGTCTGAATCAATTTCAGGATTCGATAAAACTGGAGTCAGTGATGCCAAAGTCTTTATTGCAATGCGCGAAGCAACTTCTCCACCCGCATGACCCCCCATGCCATCGGCAACAGCAATCAACTTTGCGGAAGTAAATCCTGAATCTTCATTACCTTCACGAACCAAACCGAGAACAGAGCGCGCGGAACTTTCAAAAAAGTATTGCGCACCTTTGCTACTCATAGACGTAAGCCTAACGGTGCTAATCTTGCATATGAAAATCTACGCCCACCGCGGAGCCTCGAAGGATTTTCCTGAGCACACATTGCGCGCTTATAACGGCGCTATCGCTCAAGGCGTGGATGGATTCGAATGCGATGTCCGTTTATCAAAAGATAATGTGGCTCTGCTCTGGCACGATGCCGACCTCCAGCGATGTGCTGGTGTTTCAGGGCGAATCGCAGAGATGAAGTACGCACAGATTCGCAGGGAATACCCAGAGATACTCACACTCGAAGAACTACTTGTCCTCGCTAGAGATAATAAAAAAGAAGTAGCGATAGAGACAAAACATCCGGTGCCAACGGCAAACAAGATCGAAGAGAGTGTGCTCACTTTATTGAATCAAGAAATTCATAACGAAGAAATATCGATAATGTCATTTTCTTGGTTAGCAATCGAACGGATTAAGAAATTAGCACCAGAACAGAAAACTGTGGCTCTTCTGCACCCAAGCCATTCACGATTAATGCGTCGCTTTTCATCAGCAAAGAATTTAGGACCAAGTATTCAAATGTTGAGAGAAGATTCAACATATTTGAGCGAAACTCGTGATTTATTTGTCTGGACTGTCGATAAAGATGAAGATATGCAATTTTGTGAGCGCAATAAGGTCAAAGTTCTAATTACAAATACCCCGTCACGTGCACGTGATGTACTCGGGTATCATTAGTCGGTGGGAACATACGGATACTTAGGACCAAAGGGCACCTTTACTGAGGCGGCACTAAAAAAGATCACTTCTGCAAATGATTCACTCAAGCCATATGCAAATGTGACAGCTGCTCTCAATTCAGTACGCGAGGGAAATGCACACTTTGCCTTAGTCCCAATTGAGAATTCCGTAGAGGGTGTTGTAGCCCGCACACTCGATGAACTTGCAACCGGTGAAGCACTCACAATTGTTGCTGAAGTGACTTTGCCCGTCTCTTTCGCTTTGATGGTAAAACATGGCACAACAGATATAAAAAGAATTGCCACACACCCGCATGCCGAAGCGCAGTGTCGTACATATGTCGCATTGAATTACCCAAATGCTGAAATTATTCCAACAGCTTCAACAGCGGCAGCGGCTGAATCAATTTCACGCGGAGAATTTGATGCTGCGATCGCGGCCCCTGTCGCAGCAGCTCACTACGGCCTAACAATAATCGCTGACAATATTGGCGATAACGATGGAGCAATTACTCGATTTGTATTGGTATCAAAGCCAGGAACCATCCCGCCGCGAACCGGACTCGATCGCACCTCCATGGCTATCTTTATTGGAATCGATCACGTTGGTGCGCTGCTAGAAATATTGACTGAATTTGCAAAGCGCGAAGTCAACCTAACTTTTATTCAGAGTCGCCCTACTGGACGCGAACTCGGGCATTACCATTTCATTATTGATGTCGAGGGCCATATCAATGATGCACCAGTTGCAGAAGCCGTAGCGAGCCTTCGCCAGAAGTGTGAAGATATTAGATTCCTAGGTTCGTACCCGCGAGAAAAGGTCAAATAAATGATCGACATCAAATTCTTACGCGAGAATCCTGATGTAGTTCGCGCTTCACAAAAAGGTCGCGGAGAAGATGTAACTCTTGTCGATCAAGTTATCGCAATTGATGAAAAGCGCAGAGCGGCAATCAATGAATTCGAGTTACTGCGAGCAGAGCAAAACACGCTATCTAAATCGGTTGGCGGGGCAAAGGGTGATGAAAAAGCAAAATTACTCGAAAGCGCTAAAGATTTAGCAAATAAAGTAAAGAGCGCTGATGCGATAAGAGCTGAACTTGAAGCGCAAACTCAAGTAATTGCACTTCAGCTTTCTAATCTTTTAGATCCGAATGCACCAATAGGAAAAGAAGAAGATTTTGTCATTCTTGAACATGTTGGCACACCTCGCGAATTTACCGACTTTGAACCTAAAGATCATGTGGAGTTAGGAAAATTACTGGGTGCAATCGATACAGAGCGTGGTGCAAAAGTTTCAGGCTCACGTTCTTACTACCTCACCGGTGTTGGCGCACTTCTTGAATTCGCATTAGTGAACTATGCAATTTCATCTGCAGTCAAGGCTGGATTTACTCCTGTAATTCCTCCAGTCTTAGTAAATCCTCCCGCAATGGAAGGTACGGGTTTTCTTGGTCAGGCGGCAGAAAATGTTTACCATTTAGAAAAAGATGGAATGTATTTAGTTGGAACTAGCGAAGTTCCACTCGCCGCGTATCACATGGACGAAGTTCTACCTGTAGAAAAACTACCTTTGCGTTATGCAGGTTATTCAACATGTTTCCGTCGCGAAGCAGGAACATATGGAAAAGATACGCGCGGGATTATTCGCGTTCACCAATTCGACAAAGTAGAGATGTTTTCTTTCTGTCATCCAGATCAAGCGCTAGAAGAACATAAGCGTTTATTGCAATGGGAAAAAGATTTCCTTAATGCGATGGAAATCCCATACAGAGTCATTGATGTTGCATCAGGAGATCTTGGCTCAAGTGCGAACCGAAAATTTGATATTGAGGCCTGGATTCCTACGCAGAAGGCATATCGCGAAGTAACAAGCACTTCTAACTGCGCAGAGTTTCAAGCACGTCGGCTAAACATTCGATTCAAAGATAGCGATGGCACAAGGGCTGTTGCAACACTCAATGGAACACTTGTTGCAATCCCGCGCATGATTGTTGCGATTCTTGAGAACCATCAAAACGCAGATGGAAGTGTCAATGTGCCACAAGCCCTGCAGCCATTCTTAGGAACTAAACGATTTGAGTTGGTGTGAATAAGCGCCCCAAACTTATTGCTACAGATCTAGATGGAACTGTTGTAGCTCACTACGGAGAGATATCTCAACGCACCATCGATGTATTTAGGCGCGCACATTCCATGGGGATTGAAATCTTTTATGTAACGGGACGCCCTCCGCGCTGGATGCCAGAAATTCAAGCAGCATTTAGAATCGGAAAGGCCATTTGTGGAAACGGTGCGATGTTGTATGACCTTAAGAATGAAAAAGTATTAGAAGAATGGCTAATGCCGGTAGATGCGCAGTTAGAGACTGTGAAGAGATTGCGTAAAGCAATTCCAGAAATATCTTTTGCAGTTGAATCACATAATTATTTTCATCGTGAAAAGATTTATGTACCTCGCTGGGATGTCGGAATCGACAATATAGGCGTAGATAAAATTGAAGAAATCATAAGTTCCCCTGCGCTCAAAATGTTGGCACGTTGTTCTAACCAAGAACATACTTCAGATGAGATGTTAGCAATTGCAACAAAAGAACTTGAAGGTTTAGTAACTGTTACACATTCAAATCCGCACGATTCGCTATTGGAAATTTCTGCACTCGATGTTTCAAAAGGCACCACACTTGCGAAGATGGCAGCCCGACTCGGAATTGATGCACAAGATTGTGTTTCATTTGGCGATAACCCAAATGATTTTTCAATGTTGCAATGGTGTGGTCGCTCTTATGCAATGGCCGATGGTCATCCAGATGGAGCAAAACATGCAAAAGGAATTGCTCGCCCCCACACAGAAGATGGTGTTGCGATAATCATCGAGGAATTACTCGATCTTCCTGCCTAATTTCAATCCTTAATTTTCAACTCTTGTGATTCTCGGGTAATCTCTCCCACGGAGGGCTCGCATAGCGGCCGAGTGCACCGGTCTTGAAAACCGGCAAACGAAAGTTTCGTGGGTTCAAATCCCACGCCCTCCGCCATTTTTCTTTTTTTGTGGCTGACTTCATAGCCCATAAGCAGAGCTACACCTAGCACTCTCTTCACACCGGGAGGAGACTTGCTCCGTAGGAATTACTAAAGGGGCTAGAAATATGTCAGGTGTATTTTCACCAGCGAGAGCAAAGATAAAAGAGCGCACCCTGCGCACTGATAAATACTGGCTACAGCCCGCAATTACCTTCGGTGTTCTTTTTAGTTTTGTTATCTATGCAACCTTTAGAGCATTTGAAGGTGCGAATTATTACAAGGACCACCTAATCTCTCCTTTCTATTCGCCATGTCTTTCTAAAGCATGTGTTCCTGAAGCAACAATTTTTGGTTGGACTCCAGTGAGTGCAGAAATATTCAACTTTGCACTTTCACCAGCGCTGATTATTTTGATTTTCCCACTTGGATTCCGCATGACCTGCTATTACTACCGCAAGGCGTATTACCGTGCATTTTGGATGTCGCCACCTGCATGCGCAGTTGCAGAGCCACACTCTAAATACACTGGTGAAACACGCGCACCACTTATTTTACAAAATGGGCACCGTTGGTTTTTCTATGCGGGACTAATTTTTAATGTGATCCTTACCTACGATGCAATAATTTCATTTAAAAGCGTTGAAGGTGAATGGGGCCATATGAGCGTTGGCTCACTTGTTCTTGTTCTCAGCACAACAATGCTGTGGCTATATTCATTGTCATGCCACACATGTCGCCACACACTTGGTGGTCGACTCAAGCATTTCTCAAAACACCCAGTGCGATATAAATTGTGGAGTTGGGTCTCTGTACTCAATCACTCACACCCACGATTTGCTTGGTACTCATTAGCTGCAGTTGCATTTGCCGATATTTATGTTCGCCAAGTTGCATCTGGCGCCTGGACTAATTTCTACTTCTTCTAAAGAGAGCGATCATGACTAACTTAGAAAAATATAAGTACGACGTAGTCGTCATCGGTGCAGGTGGCGCAGGTCTTCGCGCAGCAGTAGAAGCGCGCGAATCTGGCCTTAGCGTTGCAATTATCTGTAAATCACTCTTTGGCAAAGCACACACAGTTATGGCTGAAGGCGGCGCAGCTGCTTCAATGGGTAACGTCAACTCTGGCGATAACTGGATGGTGCACTTTCGCGACACAATGCGCGGTGGAAAATTCCTCAACCATTACAGAATGGCTGAATTACACGCTAAGGAATCTCCAGATCGCATTTGGGAACTTGAAGTATGGGGCGCTCTATTTGATCGCACTAAAGAGGGAAAGATTTCACAACGTAACTTCGGCGGACATGAATACCCACGCCTTGCACACGTTGGCGATCGCACTGGTCTAGAACTTATTCGCACAATGCAACAGCGCATTGTTGCACTGCAACAACAAGATGCTCGCGATCACGGTAATGCCGAAAGCCACATGAAGGTATTTTCTGAACTTACAGTTACAGAAATTATTAAGGAAAATGGCAAAGTCGCTGGTGTTTATGGATATTGGCGCGAAAGTGGAAGCGAAGTTCTCTTTGATGCAAAATCTGTAATTATTGCAACTGGTGGCGTAGGCAAAACTTTCAAAATTACATCTAACTCTTGGGAAGGTACTGGCGATGGCCATGCACTCGCCCTTAGAGCCGGAGCAAATTTAGTTGATATGGAATTTTTGCAATTCCACCCAACAGGAATGGTCTGGCCACCATCAGTGCGTGGAATTCTTGTAACTGAATCAGTTCGCGGTGAAGGTGGAATCCTTACAAACAATGTGGGCGAGCGATTTATGTTCAAATACATTCCAGAAGTTTTCAAGAATATTTATGCCGATAATGAAGCAGAAGCAGATCGTTGGTATCTCGATCAAGATAATAACCGCCGCCCACCAGAACTATTGCCTCGTGACGAAGTTGCTCGCGCAATTAACTCTGAAGTAAAAGCTGGCCGCGGAACAGAGCACGGTGGAGTTTTCCTCGATGTTTCAAAGCGTTTATCGGCAGAAGTAATTAAGAAGCGCCTCCCATCAATGTGGCACCAGTTCTATGAACTTGCTGGCGTTGACATTACAAAAGAGGCAATGGAAGTTGGCCCAACATGTCACTATGTAATGGGCGGCGTTGAAGTAGAGCCAGATACTGCAGCAGCAATTGGAGTTCCAGGATTATTTGCAGCAGGTGAAGTTGCAGGTGGAATGCATGGCTCTAATCGACTCGGCGGAAACTCGCTCTCAGATCTTTTAGTATTTGGACGCCGCGCAGGAATGGGCGCATCTGAATATGCAAAGAAGAATGGTGAAAATCCAGTCAGTGATGCGGCAATCAAGGCTGCAGCTGCGCGTATCGAAGCACCATTTAGTCGCACTGGCGGAGAGAATGCCTATTCACTTCACGCCGAACTTCAAGAAATCACTCATAACTTAGTTGGAATTATTCGCACCGGATCTGAATTACAAGAAGCAATCGAAAAGATTGCAGCAATTCGTGCGCGAAGTGCAAATATTGCAGTAGCCGGAGACAGAAAATTCAATCCTGGTTTCCATTTAGCCTTTGACCTAGACAATATGTTGCTCGTTGCCGAAAGCACTGCAAAGTCTGCAATCTTGCGTGAAGAATCTCGCGGCGGACATACCCGCGACGATTTCCCCGGCATGAATAACAAATGGCGCCAGGTAAACCACATCTCGAGTTTTGATGGAGATAAAGTTAGCGTGAGAGCACAAGCCCTCCTGCCAATCCCCAAAGAACTCTTTGATCTCTTTGATATTCATGAATTAGAGAAGTACATGACACCAGAAGAAATTACGAAAGGCGGATCCAACTAATGGCACGCAAACTAAATCTTCGTATCTGGAGAGGCGACTCGACCAATGGCGGTCTACAAGATGTTGTTGTAGAGGCTAATGATGGTGAAGTTGTTCTCGATGTAATTCACCGTGTTCAAGCAACACAAATGGGCGACCTTGCAGTTCGCTGGAACTGTAAAGCAGGAAAATGTGGATCTTGTTCAATGGAAATCAACGGAAAGCCACGTCTTGCTTGTATGACTCAAGTTTCTGCATATGGCGATGACGAGACAATTACTGTTACACCGCTTCGTGCATTCCCAGTTATCAAAGATTTAGTAACGGATGTTTCTTTCAACTATAGAAAAGCCATGGAGATTCCTGCATATTCACACCCTGAGAATTTGAAACCGGGTGAAGCGCGTATGGAACAAGTAGATGTCGAGCGCAGCCAAGAGTTCCGTAAATGTATTGAATGTTTCTTGTGCCAAGACACATGTCACGTAATCCGCGATCACGAAGTGAATAAGAAATCTTTTGCTGGTCCACGATTCTTTATTCGCATCGCTGAATTAGATATGCACCCACTAGATACTTTGAAGAATCGAAAGAAAACAGCGCAAGAAGAGCATGGACTTGGAATGTGTAACATCACCAAGTGCTGCACAGAAGTGTGCCCAGAACATATTCGAATCACAGATAACGCCATCATTCCTATGAAGGAGCGCGTTGTTGATGAAAAATATGATCCAATTCGCTGGCTAGGCTCAAAGATTCGCAAACGCGAGGGTATTGTTTAGTACTTGAAGTCATTAGTACTTGTATCGATCGGCGGAGTATTCGGAACTCTTCTTCGCTATTTTCTCAGCGTAATAATTCCTGATGATCGCACGGGAACTCTTGTTGCAAATATGGTGGGAGTAGCACTGGCATCCGCGCTCCTTGTACTAATGGAGCGACGAGGAATTACAGAGCTGCGCCATCTTTTGCTCCCTGGTTTTTGTGCGGGACTAACAACATTTTCAGCTGTGACGGCTCAATCGTTAGAACCACGTGAAGGTGGGCTGCTATTTCTGGCAGAGAACCTTGTTACATCAATAATCATTATCATTATTATTTTGCCCCTCGCCCGCAGAGTTATTCCAGTGCGCTCATGAATACCTTATATGTAATTCTTGGGGCTGCCATTGGTGCGCCAGCCCGCTTTGCAATAGATCAATACATTCGAAAATTCACCAACAAACCTTATGGAATTTTTCTTGTCAATATTCTGGGATCTTTCCTACTAGGAATGACGTTCAAGAGCAGCGAAAAAGTTAATGATCTACTAGCAATTGGTTTTGCCGGAGCATTTACAACATGGTCAACATTTATGCTCGATATTTACTTAGCATTTGAACTTAGGCGGTACAAAGATGCAGCGATGAACTTAGTGCTCTCACTCGGGATAGGACTTCTCGCTGCGTGGTGTGGACTTCAATTAGCGTAGAGATTGCATCCAATCTTCAATCTCATCTGGATGACTAGGAATATTCGTACTTAGATTTATGTAACCATCCTCGGTAACCAGAACATCATCTTCAATTCGAATTCCGATACCACGATACTCAGGTGGGAATAATTCATCATCAGGTTGAATGTAGAAGCCTGGTTCAACAGTCAAAATCATTCCTGCGCGAAGTTTTGCTTCGGTATATTGATCTTTACGCGCTTGCGCACAGTCATGAACATCCATGCCTAACATGTGGCTTACACCGTGAAGTGTCCAACGACGGTGTAAACCAATTTCTGGTTGCATGGATTCATCGACGCTAACTGTTAGAACTCCTAAATCATGTAGCCCTTGTGCAATAACACGATGGCAAGCACGATTTATATCAAGAAAATCTGCACCAGCTTTTACTGCATCAAAGCCTGCTTGCTGAGCTCGATATACCAACATATATAGCGCGCGCTGCTCCGGAGAAAACCTTCCACTCACTGGCAAAGTTCTTGTTATATCTGCTGTGTAATAAGAATCCATCTCTATTCCAGCATCAATGAGAATGAGTTCGCCATTTCGAACTGCGCCATCGTTTCGAGTCCAGTGCAGTACGCAGGCATGCGCACCAGAGGCCGCGATGGTGTTATAGCCGAGATCATTACCTTCAATACGCGCACGACCATAAAAAGCAGCCTCAACAACTCTTTCTCCGCGAGGTGTTTCAACAGCTGCTGGAAGTGCACGAATAATGTCGTTAAAACCTGAATGTGTTGCATCGATCGCTCGTTGCATCTCTTTAATTTCATAATCATCTTTGATCATACGATGCACCGATGTGAAATTAGCTAACTCGTCATCGCGAACATTCTTACTTATAATTGAATCAATCAATGTATCTTGATTGCGAATAACAAGAGCGCCTTTATCTTTAGCTAAGAAGGCTTCTAATTCACTAATTTTGCGAGTTGCGATTTGATATCGAGCCTGTGCCTCTTCAAGAGTAAAGCGGCGGCCAACCCATAATTCTCCGTAGCGCGCATCTTTATAAAATGCATCGGTATCGCGAGTTGAGCGAGGATTTATAAAAAGAATCGGTTCATGTGAATCACCACTTGGTTCCATTACCAAGACAGCGTCCGCCGTTGCCTCGACGCCCTGCACACCTGTGTAATAAGCAAAAGCTGAATGTGGACGATAGAGATAATCAGTGTCATTG
Source organism: Actinomycetota bacterium (assembly GCA_026392845.1). Lineage (GTDB taxonomy): Bacteria > Actinomycetota > Actinomycetes > Nanopelagicales > Nanopelagicaceae > Planktophila. The sequence continues at coordinate 20,191 of JAPLBJ010000017.1, read as the reverse complement.
CTGCGCACTTTGTAATTTCCGGAAGGCAATATTAAACGCATTCCTGGAAATGCTGCTGAGAGTGCTTGACGTCGCGAGAAGGCATATGTTGCAACATCATCTGGAGTTATTCCATGAAGTGGAGATGGAGCCCAACCAGTTTTCATAAATTCTGCATAGAGCTGTGATGGCTCTACATCATAAACTCGGCCAGACTTCTTCTCTTCAGCGCTCATCGGATTAGCCTAACAATAACTATTTCAATGCAGAGAAATCAGTTGATGTCATGTAACGCGAATCAATTGATTCAACAAGTGGTCCATCAACTTCTGATGCATCCTTTGCAGCAATCCACACAGGATCAGCAATAAATGCTTCCCAATTCTTAGCCGGATCTCCAGAATGTTTAATGACGTAGGTCAATACATCTGTGTGTGCATCTTCAAGCCAATAACCGATGCTTTCCATATTGTGTTTGGCAAAAAGGGCAACGGTGTGGTTTCTAAAGCGGGCACAGAGTGCGTCGATTTTTCCTGGATTCGCTGTGTAAATTCGCAGTTCATAAGTCATACGGCAGGATACTGCGAGTAGAAATTAGATGTAAACTACAGCCACCACTTGGAGACGTCGCATAGCCCGGTCGAGTGCGCCTCACTGCTAACGAGGTAAGGTCTAAAAGCCTTCAGGAGTTCAAATCTCCTCGTCTCCGCTCTTATTTATTTTGCATTGTGCGCTAATGCGCAACTTCGCCACTTGCCGCCGATTCTTCAAGTTTTTGCATCATAGATGTAATGGGATAGCCCGGGTGATATTTGCCGACACCGAGATCACCGATGTTTTTTCTTTGAAGAGGCTCTATTTCACGGATAGTGATGCCGAGAGAATCTAAATCTGCCCGACGCTCGTTGAAATATTGCATAAAATTATCGCCATCACCCCATGCTGCAAATGCTAAAGCTGCAGCTCGAGGCCACATCATATATTCAAGATGAGATGGGTTCTCTATATATTCGGACCAAATCTGACATTGAACTCCAAGCACGCCATCGGTTGGTTTAAAAGAGAGAACATCTTCCAAAGTGACAGGTCCCCCGATTGCAAGTGGCTCCGACTCAGAAAGTTCTTGTGAGTAATCAAAATATGTAGGGAAGACTGGGGACAAAATTACGTTGCGGCCATGTTCCATTGCAGTCTTAGCGATATCTGCTCCACGCCATGACATAACTGTCGCGTGAGTTGCTTGACTTGGGTTGAAGGCAAATGCATCATCCCACGTAATCATCTTCTTACCAAGAGTATTTATAATTACTTCAATCTCTTTCATAAAATAAATAAAGAGCTCTTTTGGTGTAGAGAATTCTCGTTCCTTCATGAAGGAAACAATTTCAGGATCTTTTAACCAGTTATCAATGAGGGATTCGTCTCCGCCAACGTGTATATATTCAGAAGGAAAAACTGAACTGACTTCCATAAACAATTCGCGCAAAAACTCGAATGTATCAGGGAAAGGTCTTAGAAGATGATTCGATATTCCCCACCCTCCACTCACCTCAACTGTTTCTCTATTTACTCCGAATTGGGGATATGCGGCTAGAAGGGCACCTGTATGTCCCGGAATATTAATTTCTGGGACGACATCAATCTTGAGCGACTTACCATGATCAACAATTTCTTTTATATCAGCCTGGCTTAGAAAACCTTCATGGACTTGGTATTTAAATTCTTGAGGCTGTAAAGAATGACTGATTTGACTCTTGAGGCGGCGCGATCCCACTTCATGTAGAAGAGGAAATTTTTTACTTTCGAATCTCCAACCCTGATCATCTGTCAAATGTAGGTGTAGTACGTTGTAATCAAAAAGCGCCAGGGCGCTCATCGTCTTTTTTATAAAATCTTTATCAAAATAATGTCGGGAGATATCCAGCATCGCTCCACGCCAAGGCACCATAAGATAAGTATCCAGTACCCCTGTAGAATAGGCACTTACATAAGATGTCGAATAGCCTGGTCTGGTGTGCCTAACCGCTCACAAGGTAAGGTCCTAAGGAGCCACAATGACAAAAGTAAAAGCATATGCAGCGCCCTCAGAAGGTGCTCCACTAGTTGCAACAATGGTTGATCGACGCGACGTTGGTCCAGATGATGTGCAATTCGATGTACTTTTTTGCGGTATCTGCCACTCCGATATTCACACAGTTCGTGGTGAGTGGGGCAAGCAAACATATCCATTATCTCCCGGCCATGAACTTGCTGGAAAAGTAACGGCAGTTGGAAAAAATGTAACAAAGTTTAAAATCGGTGATCATGTTGGTGTGGGTTGCCTAGTTAATTCTTGTCTGAACTGTGAACCATGCAAAACTGGTCACGAACAGTTCTGCCAAAACGGCGCAATCTTTACATATGGATCAACTGATCGCGATGGAACTGTCACACAAGGTGGTTACACACAATCTGCTGTAATAAATCATAATTTTGTAGTTTCTATTCCGAAAAATCTTCCACTCGATGCAGCTGCACCGTTGTTATGTGCAGGTTCTACTTTGTGGGCGCCGCTCAAGCGTTGGAATGCTGGCCCAGGTAAGAAAGTTGCGATCATTGGATTTGGTGGATTAGGACATGTTGGTTTGAAGTTAGCGAAAGCAATGGGCGCCGAAGTTACGATTTTGTCCCATTCTGATAAGAAAAAAGAGGATGCTCTAAAAATGGGTGCATTTGCATTTCATAAAATGGAAGCAAACGCCTTTGCTTCACTAAAAGAGAATTTTGATCTTATTCTAAACACGGTAAGTGTGACTGTAGATACAGCTGGTTATTATGAATTGCTCAAATTTGATGGAGCATTTGTTGTAATTGGCGCCGATCCAACTCCTACAGTTTCATTATCTACAAGTGTTGGAGTTTCTAAGCAACGTGTATTCACGCTTTCACTCATTTCTGGAGTACAAGAAACTCAGGACATGCTCAATTTCTGTGGCGAGCATAATGTTTTGCCAGAAATTGAAGTTATTCCAGCCAGCTATATCAATGAAGCATTCGACAGAGTTGTAGCCAGTGATGTGCGCTATCGCTTTGTTATTGATAATTCAACGATGTAGTTTGCTCAATACCGCAATCATCTCCACAGAGAAATGAGGTCTAACGTGCCCACCTATAAAGTGGTAATCGTTGGCGCAGGACCTGCAGGTTACTTTGCTGCGCTAGCACTGCAGAATTTAGAAACACCCGAACTTCAATTCTCAATCGACATGATTGAAAGACTTCCAACACCATGGGGGCTTGTTCGCTCAGGGGTTGCACCAGATCACCCCAAAATTAAGAGCGTCTCTAAGGTTTTTGAGAAAATTGCAACAACTGAGAATTTTCGATTGTTTGCAAATATTGAGCTGGGCAGTGATGTAACTATTAATCAGCTACAAGAAAAATATGATGCAGTAGTAATTGCCACTGGTTCTGCGATCGGTAAAAAATTAGGAATTCCAGGAGAAGATTTGCCGGGTTCTTTATCGGCTGCTGATTTTGTACCTTGGTATAACGGCCATCCAGATTTTGCCAATCTTTTTGTGCCACTAGATTGCAAGACTGCAATAGTTATTGGCGCCGGAAATGTTGCTATGGATGTTGGCAGAATGCTTGCACTTGAACCCAGTGAATTAGACCCAACAGATACGGCAGATCACGCACTTGAAATATTCAAAGAGAGCAAAATACGTAAGGTTTATATAAGTGCTCGCCGAGGCGCCGAACATGCTGCATTTACTTCGCCAGAATTGCGTGAACTTCCAAAACTAGAACATACAAATGTTCTTATGAATAAGAGTGATATCAATGGCGCAATTGCGCGCGCAGGGGATTCGCCCGAAAAAGATGTGAAGAGTAATTTGGATGCGATGCTACTCATTGCTGGTCTTGAAAATAAAGGTCATGCGCGAACTATTGAATTTTTATTTCAGCACACACCTATATCTATCAACGGCACTGATCGTGTTGAATCGATTACGTATTCCACCCCAAATGGAGAAGTAACAATTCCTTGTGGTTTAGTAATTACGGCAATCGGTTATCAGGCTGCAGGAATTGATGGAGTTCCATACGAAAGTGGAAAAGTTCTAAATAAAGAGGGACATGTAAAAGATAATATTTATGTTGTTGGTTGGGCAAAGCGCGGGCCATCTGGTGTTATCGGCACAAATAAATCAGATGCAGCTGCAGTTATAGAAAAATTAGTTACTCAACTACACGCGCCAAAGAATTCAACAGATATTGCTGAATTATTAGCAGGCAAAAAACATATAGATCAAAGTGCGTGGGAGAAGTTGAACGCACATGAAGTGGCTGAAGGCGAAAAGGCGGGCAAACCCCGTCGCAAAGTCATCGAGCGCAGTCAAGCATGTGAGATTGCAGGGATTTAAAGTAGGCAAGCTTTATTTACGCTGATAGGTTTCCTCCATGGAAATTTCAGAGATGCTTGCAAAGTTAACTCTTGAAGAAAAAGTTTCACTTCTTTCAGGACAAGATTTTTGGTCAACAACACCACTGCCATCTATTGGTTTGCGAAGCATGGTTGTCTCTGATGGTCCTTCAGGTGTGCGCGGTCCAGTTTGGGATGAACGTGACCCATCGCTGAGTTTGCCCTCAGCTACTGCAATTGCATCAACATGGGATACCGAACTACTAAAAGAAGTTGGACGCGTTATGGCATTTGAAGCGCGACGCAAAGGTGTTGATGTTGTACTCGGGCCAACAATAAATTTGCATCGCTCACCACTTGGTGGTCGCCACTTCGAATGTTTCTCTGAAGACCCATATCTCAGCGGAAAATTAGCTGCAGGATTTGTTCAAGGAATTCAAGCAAAAGGTGTTGGCGCAACGCTCAAGCATTATGTTGCAAATGACTCTGAAACTGATCGCTACACACTCAACGCGGTAGTTAGTGAAAAAACGCTACGAGAGCTCTATCTCAAAGCATTTGAAATTGCGATTGAAGAATCAAAGCCATGGTTAGTAATGTCTGCGTATAACTCGGTAAATGGGCCAACAATGACTGAGAACCCATTACTTGATGAACCACTCAAGGGTGAATGGAAATTTGATGGTGTTGTAATTTCAGACTGGACGGCAGTGCGCACAACAGTGGATGCGGGTAACGCGTCAAATGATCTAGCGATGCCTGGTCCATACACACCGTGGGGAGCAGCACTTGTTGCTGCAGTAAATAAGGGCAAAGTTTCAATGGCTGCAATCGATGCAAAGGTTGAGCGCTTGTTGCTCATGGCCCAACGCGTTGGTGGATTTGGCCCTGCTCCAAAACCAGAAAACCTAAGTAATGAATTTATTCAAGATTTTGCTCGCAAAGCATCATCTGCTGGCGCAGTACTTCTCAAAAACAGCGATGCACTGCCGTTAGCCAAAGAGGTATCAATTGCTGTAATTGGAGGGCACGCATCTGCCGGGCGCGAACAAGGTGGCGGAAGCGCAACAGTTGTTCCAGTTGAAGTAATTACACCACTAGTTGGAATTAGCGCAGCAAGTAAAGCGAAAATTTCATATGCAATGGGCGTTGAAGCCGATAGCAAGTTGACTCGATTTAGCGCGCGTAATGCCATCAACACGATGACTAAAAAACCTGGAATGCAGATCGAAGCATTCGATGAAAACGGCGTACTTATTCATAGCGAAGAACGCTTTGCCGGACAGCTCAATTGGATGGCTATTGATTGGGTATTTAGAACAAAGAGTTTGAAAGTCTCACTTACATACACACCAGATGAAGATGGAAAACATCAATTTGGAGTGGGTTATGTAGGACCAGTAACAATTACTCAAGATGGAGCCAAGATTCTTGATACTGATGTGCTGCCAGATACCGACGATATTGGCGGCGCTGTTCTCAATCCTCCAGAGGTGCGCGTTGATCGCGAGCTCAAAAAAGGTGTTGCAACAGAGCTTGTATTTGAATTTCAAACAGGTGGCTTAGATATTCCTGTCATTGCATGCAATGTTGGATTCAAAAAACCTGTAGGAACTTTGCAACAAGAGCGCGAAAGGGCTGTTGCAATTGCAAAAACAAGTGATGTTTCGATTGTATTTGTTGGAACGACACCTGCAATCGAGAGCGAAGGTTTTGACCGAACAGATTTGAAACTACCTGAAGGCCAAGATGAACTCGTAAAGGCAGTTGCTGCGGTAAGTAAGAAAACTATCGTTGTAATAAATGCAGGATCACCAATTCTGATGCCGTGGAAAAACGATGTCGATGCAATTCTTCTAACATGGTTTCCTGGGCAGCAAATGGGTAACGCGATTGCTGATATTTTATTTGGTGAAGCAGAACCAGGTGGGCGCCTACCAACAACATGGCCGGATAAAGAATCGGATCTTCCGGTACGCGATGTAACTCCAGTAAAAGGAATTCTTGAATATAAAGAGGGAAGCGATATCGGATATCGTGCATGGATTAAGTCCGGCAACAAACCATCATTCGCTTTTGGTTACGGGCTTGGTTACACAACATGGAAGAAAGAACTGCTTTCAAACGAATGGAATAAAGGCTTAAACCTAGAAGTTTCTGTAAGAAATAGCGGTAGTCGAAGCGGCTCAGATGTTGTACAGATTTACGGCGCACCAGAATCAAATCTAACAAATAAAAAGCTATTAGGTTTTGCAAAAGTATTTGCTAGTGCTGGTGAAAAGAAATCAGTAAGCATCTCTATTGCAGCGCATTCATTTGATTTTTGGGAATCAGGGTGGGTTCGCAAATCAGGTTCATGGAAAATCTGGATTGCCTCTAGCGCCCTTGATGAATCCCTTGCGGTCAATGTTGAAGTCCAATAAATAAGGGCAAAATTGGGCTCTTAGCCAAAAGCAGGTAGGATTCGCAGGCTCAACAAAACTAAATATGCGCGCGTAGCTCAACGGATAGAGCATCTGACTACGGATCAGAAGGTTAGGGGTTCGAATCCCTTCGCGCGCACGAGTTAAGCCTTCGGTGCCTTTCACACCGGGGGCTTTTCTTCTTTAATTATCTGATTGTGTATCCACCATCGACAACTAAGTCAGCGCCATTAATCATGTCAGCACCATCGGATGCAAGGAAGATAACGGCAGCTGCAACTTCTTCAGGTTCAGCAAATCGGCCAACTGGAATCTGTGCTTTATGAGCGTCACCTTTTTCGCCAGCCCATGCTTTCTTGCCTAATTCTGTAAGTACAACAGTTGGAGAGACTGAATTCACATTAATTCCGCGCCCGCCCCATTCAGATGCCAAAACCTTTGTTACACCGAGAACTCCAAATTTGGAAGCACAATAAGCAACGTGATCTGTTAGCGCAACACTTGCTGCTTGAGAGGCTAAGTTAATAATTTTTCCTTTACCGACTTTCAACATTTCTCGTCCCACACTTTGAGAAACAAAGAAGGTACCGCTTAGGTTGACTGCAATTGTTGTGTTCCAGTCTGATGCTTTTACACTCTCCGCGGGATCTAATGCAGCCATACCTGCGCTATTGACCAAAATATCGATACGTCCATGTGCTGAGATAACTTCCGCAACTGCCTTATCAATTGAGGCGATATCAGTTACGTTGCAAACGTGTGCAGTTGCTCCATTCCCAATATCAGCTGCAACCTTTTGAGCAGAGGCAATATTCATATCAACGACAGCTACCGTGACGCCCTTTTTAGCAAAATTTTCGCAAATAGATTTTCCGATACCAGAGGCACCACCTGTGACAAGAGCAATCTTGTTGGTGAGTGAAAAGTTCATATCAACAGTCATAGTGAGCCTCAACTTCCATATAAGCAATATTTTACTCTGGTAACTTTACTGGCTATCTGGAATACTTCAACCTTGCTCTTGGCCGCAGATGAATAGATTGGTTACACATTGCCATACGTACTAAATGATCCCGAGGATTTTGTTGATGAAGCCACAGAAGGATTCGTAGCTGCACACTCTCATCTAGTAAGACGAGTGCAAGGTGGCGTTGTTAGAAATCAAGAGAAAACAAAAGGTCATGTTGCTGTTGTTATTGGTGGTGGCTCGGGACATTACCCAGCATTTGCTGGAATTGTGGGCCCAGGTTTAGCCCATGGCGCAGTTGTCGGAAATGTTTTTTCTTCACCATCGACACAGCGCGTACACACTGTCTGTAAAGCTGCGGAAGCAGGCGGCGGAGTTTTATTGAGTTATGGAAATTATGCTGGCGATGTCATGAATTTTAATTTGGCGCAATCACAACTCAATGACGAAGGCATCCCGTGCAAAACTGTCCTTGTAACAGATGACATTATGAGCGCGAGTAAAGAGGAATTTCATAAGCGCCGAGGAATTGCTGGCGATCTATTTGTATTCAAAGTTGCCGCCGCCGCTGCTGAGGCAGGTTATTCACTCGATGAGGTTTATAGAGTTGCCGTTGAAGCAAATGAGCGCACTCGCACTATTGGTGTTGCATTCTCTGGTTGTACTTTGCCAGGCAAAACGGAACCGCTATTTACGGTTCCAAAGGGACGAATGGCACTTGGCTTAGGTATTCATGGTGAACCAGGCCTTAGTGAAAGTGATATACCAACTTCAAAAGAATTAGCTCTAGAACTTGTTACTCACTTATTGGATGAAACTCCTGATTCCTGTCGCAATGACTCAAAGACTCGTCTTTGCGTATTGGTTAATGGTCTAGGTGGCGTGAAGTATGAGGAACTCTATGTTCTCTATAATAATATTTTTGCGCTGCTAAAAGAAAAGAATATTGAAATCGTCGAACCAGAAATCGGTGAGCTTGTTACTAGCTTTGAAATGGCGGGGGCATCACTTACTTTTACATGGCTCAATGAGGAGCAAGAAGGATTTTGGAAGAAGCCAACGTATACACCAGGGTATAAAAAAGGCACTATCTCTCTAAGTTCTGCTTCATCTCAAGTGAATTCTTCACGAGAAGAGAAGAAAGTAATTTCTAAAGGAAGTTCCGAATCACACGAGTGCGCTAAAAATATTGCGAAAATTTTGCAACTCATCGAAACGAATACAGCCCAGCGAGCAGATGAATATGGACTATTAGATTCCTATGCAGGCGATGGTGATCATGGAATCGGTATGGCACGCGGGGCACACGCAGCAGCAACTGCAGGAAAAGAAGTTGTAGCTGCTGGCGCAGGTGCTGGATCCACCCTTGAAGCGGCAGCAGATTCTTGGTCTGATAAAGCAGGAGGAACCTCAGGAATTATCTGGGGAATTATTCTTCGAGAAATTGGTAAAGAATTTGGTGATTCTGTAAAACCATCAGCGCAAGTAGTAGCCAGTGCGATTGCTAGAGCATCTGCGGAAGTCACTAAATTTGGAAAAGCGCAGATTGGCGATAAGACGCTTGTAGATGTACTTATCCCATTCTCAAAAGAACTAAGTAAAGCAGCCGGGAAAGAACTTCCAGAAGCCTGGCGCAGTGCAAGCAATGTGGCAACAGGTGCCGCCGCAGAGACTGCAAATCTTCTTCCTAAAATCGGCCGCGCGCGCCCGCATGCGGAAAAAAGTTTGGGCCATCAAGATCCAGGCGCAACGTCACTAGCAATGATTATTTCTACAATTGCTAATTTTTTGGAAGGAAAATGATATGACCGAGAAATTTCGCGTAGTAATCGGAAGTGACGATGCAGGCTTTCAATATAAAGAGATATTAAAAAAGCAATTACAAAGTGACGCTAATGTTGAATCGGTAGTAGATGTTGGGGTTGATGCATCAAGTAAAACCCCTTATCCAGATGTTGCTATTGCTGCAGCGCAGATGATTGCCGATGGGAAAGCTGATAGAGCATTGTTGATTTGTGGCACCGGTCTTGGAGTCGCAATTTCTGCCAATAAAGTAAAAGGAATACGCGCAGCAACAGCTCACGATAGTTATTCAGTAGAAAGACTTGTTCTTAGTAATAATGCACAAGTCCTTACTTTCGGTCAACGTGTTATTGGTATTGAATTGGCATCACGATTAGCAAAAGAATGGCTCACATATCATTTTGATGAAAGTTCAGCATCGGCACAAAAAGTTGCACTTATTACTGAATTTGAAAATAAAGATCAATAGATGGGAAGTCGTGCAAGCAAACTATTGGTAGGCGTAAATCTCAAGATGTATATGGATAGAGATCAAACGCTTTCATGGTTAGAGGCAGCAGTTACTGGCTTAGGCAGTATCAATAAAGATGATGTTGAACTTTTTCTACTTCCAGCGACGCCATTGATTTCACAATGTGTAGAAAAAACATCTAGCTCTCAACTTGCAATCGGAGCGCAAAATGTAAGCGAGCATGATTCTGGTGCTTTTACTGGTGAGAACAGCCCTCAATTGCTAGCTCAAATGGGCTGCGAGTACGCACTCATTGGTCATCACGAAAGAAGAACACTTTTTGGCGAAAGTAACGATGTAATTTCTCACAAGATTGCAGCAAGTGCTCGAAATAATCTCATCCCCATTGTCTGCATAGGCGAGCTCAGCACTGAAGAAAAGTCAGCGCAGGCAGAGGTAAAAACCCAGATCAGAAGCGCGGTCAAAGACCAAAAGAATCTAAAGAAGTTAGTTATTGCATATGAGCCAACATGGGCGATTGGGGTTGAACATCCAGCCTCTGCAGAACATATCAATAAAATGTGCTCACTTATCCGTACCGAATTAGAGGATATGAAAATCGAAGATTTTCAGATACTTTATGGGGGAAGTGCGGGTGAAGGTCTCTTTGAAATGATCTCTCAAACATGTGATGGATTATTCCTGGGTCGCAGATCTCATAACCCTCAAACTTATATTTCAATAGTTCAAGAATGTATTTCAATCAAAGCAGCACACCTATGAAAAAGAAAGAGGATCTCGCATGAGCCCAACAATGAAGGCAGTCGTATGTCATGGTCCGATGGATTACAAGTTAGAGGATGTTGAAATACCTACGCCAACTAAAGGTGAAGCACTTGTAAGAGTAGAAGCAGTGGGTATCTGCGCTAGCGATTTGAAGTGTTATCACGGTGCATCAAAGTTTTGGGGAGATGCCAATAGACCTGCATATGCTGAAACTGAAGTAATTCCAGGACATGAATTCGTTGGCGAGATTGCACAAATTGATGAAGAAGCAAGCAAGCGTTGGGGAGTAGTAGTTGGGGACCGAGTTGTCGCAGAACAGATTGTTCCTTGCGAAGAGTGTCGTTACTGCAAACGTGGTGAATATTGGATGTGCGCACCTCACGGGATTTTTGGATTCAAAAGAAAAACTCCTGGTGCAATGGCTTCGTACATGATTTTTTCTACGCATTCTCGCGTTCACAAAATTTCTAAAAGTGTAAAACCAGCGCATGCTGCATATGCAGAACCATTGTCGTGCGCACTTCACGCTGTTGAACGCGCAAAGATTAAGAATACAGATGTAGTTGTTGTTGCTGGGTGTGGTCCCATCGGTCTTGGAATGATTGCTGGCGCTGCTGTGAAGAAACCTGCAATTCTCATTGCTTTAGACCTAGATGATCGTAAATTAGCAGTTGCAAAAGAATGCGGCGCAACTCTTACTATCAATATCGGTCGCGAAAATGCGATTGAGATAGTTAGAGAATTGACCGAAGGATATGGCGCAGATATCTACTTAGAGGGCACTGGCCACCCAAGCGCCGTGGCACAAGGACTACAAATCTTGCGCAAACTTGGAACCTTTGTTTTGTACAGTGTTTTCAAAGAAGATGTCACTGTCGACTGGAGCATTATCAGCGATGATAAAGAACTCGATCTTCTTGGTGCTCATCTTGGTCCACATTGCTGGCCAGCCGCAATTGCCATGATTGAATCAGGGAAATTACCCTTGGATAAAATCTGTACTCATCAACTTCCTTTGGCAGATTTCCAAAAAGGACTAGATATGGTTTCGGCGGGAAACGAATCAATTAAGGTTTCGCTAATTCCCTAAAGATTTTTATGGATTTCGAAAAACGTTATTTGGTTAGCTACGTAGCGCTTCCGCAAGACTGCGGAAATCTTCTACCAAAATATCAATCTCTTCTTGGCCGTGCGCCAAAGAGATCAACCATTGTTCATCGAGTCCTGGAGGCGTAATTACTCCACGATTGAGGGACCAGAGCCATGAGAGCTCTGCGATTTTGAAATTAGTTGCTTTGTAATCGCGGTAGTTGCGCACGGGCAGCGTTGACCATGTTATGCAACCTTTTACGCCAAAACCAACAGTGTGTGCTGGTAATTGGTAGTGCTCAATAATTTGCGTAATACGTTCAAGTGCCTGCATGTTTAGAGCTTCTGCATGTGCAAGTGCCTCATCTGTACAGATTTTATCAACTGCACGTACACCAGCCATTGCTAGTGGATTGCCGTTGAAAGTACCGAAGTGTGCAAGACGGCCATCGGCTACTGCATCCATGTACTTCTTCTTGCCACCAAAAGCTGCAAGTGGAACTCCACCGCCAATTGATTTAGCAAGTGTGATCAGATCTGGTTGAACACCAAGACGTTGCGCTGCACCTTGTGGTCCAGCAGTAAGTCCTGTTTTTACTTCATCAAATATAAGAATGATGTCGTAGTGATCGCAGAGTGCGCGAACGCCCTCAAGGTATCCAGCATCTGGGAGAACAATTGCAATATTTTCTAGGACAGGTTCGAGAATAAAGCAGGCAATATCTTTTGCATGCTCTTCAAATACTGTCTCTAAAGCAACAAGATTGTTGTAAGGAACAACATAGACATCACCAGGAACTGTTCCGATGTAAGCAATAGCATTAGGTGATTGCGCATCGCCGGCTTCATCGAGTGCTGGCTTTGCAGAGACCATAAGTGGGTCGAATGATCCGTGGTATCCGCCCTCAATCTTTACGACGCCATTCTTTCCAGAATATGCGCGAGCAAGACGAGTTGCATACATTGTGGCTTCCGTACCAGAGTTTGCAAAACGAACTTGGTCAATAGAAAAACGCTTACAGATACGTTCGCCTGCATCGCGAGAAATTGGAGATGGTGTAACGAAGAGCATTCCCTCTTTCAGAGATGCCTCAATTTCGGCCACAACAACTGGGTTTAGGTGGCCAGCGAGCATTGCTCCAAAGCCCATTGATAGGTCGAGTAAGCGACGTCCATCAACATCTGTCATCCACGCACCTTGTGCTGAAACGATTGAGATTGGATATGGATCCCAATGTTGAAAGCTGGAAGGAACACCCATGGGCATTGTTCGAAGCGCGAGAGCACTCTCTTTTTCAGAGGCTGAAGTGTTTTCTTTAAAGCGCGCCCATTCTTGATCTAACAGGGCCTGTATTTTTGTTACTGATAACGGCTCGGATGTTGCGGGTACTGATCTAAACGTTTGCGCATGGTTAGCGTGGGTTTTCATTTTTTGCATTTTCGATTCCAAGGCTTTCCCGGAACCCCTAATGCCTTACTCCCTACAGAGTTTGTTACACCCCGAGTTTAGCAAGTAAAGACTTTAAAGCAAGTGCAGAAATTTTATGCGTGTTTACGCATGAAAAAAATGTCTTTATTTCATAAAAAGTGCATTTAATCTTTTTGTTGTGAAAAAAAGTCCGACAACAATCATGACAATAAAATAGGAAATATGGCCTAAAAGTCCAATATTTATCTGCCCTAGAGTAAGTCCTCTAACTAAGTGGATTGCTTGTGAAAGCGGTAGTGCCTTAATAATAAATTGTAACCACTCTGGGAAAACAGAAAGTGGATAAAAAGAACCAGAGAATAAAAACATAGGAAGCAAAAAGATATTAATTATTTCTAATTGCTGAAAAGATTTCATATAAGTAGTAAGTGCCATACCAACAGCCGCAAAACCAAATGCAATAAGTACTGCAGCCGGAATCGCCAAGATTCCCCATAAACTCGGAATCAATCCGAGTGGTGCGACAACGGCCATGAATCCAACTCCATAAAGAAAACCGCGAAGCAGTGCTAGCCCAATTTCACCAAGTGCAACATCTAGTGGACCAAGTGATGTTGCAAGCATGCCGTGATAAATACGATCATGATTGAGTTTGAAGAAGATGTTCATAGTGGAGTCATAAATCGCGCCATTCATGGCACTTGTGGCAAGGAGCGCTGGTGCGATGTATGCGGCATAAGGAATGCTCAAGCCATTACTTTCAATATTGCCAATCAACTCTCCAAGACCATAACCGAAAGCAAAGAGGTAGAGCACGGGTTCAACGAATCCAGAGAGGATCACCATCCAGGTAGAAGATTTGAATGCAATGTAACCGCGTTCAAAGATTGCGCGAGAACGCCCAGAGTAAACGCGCTCTCCTAATCGCCCGCGACGCGCTTCGGCAATAGCAACTGCTGCGCTAATTATCATTTTGCTAGCCTCTGGGTGAAGATACGACGAGAGAAAAATATGCCAAGCACAAGAAGTGTTAGAAGGAAGACCATGTGAGTTATTGCCATCGTCTGAGTAAGGGCGTGCCCATATGTGAGATAGCGACCAAGTTCAGTTGAATGCCACAAGGGTGAAATCCAACCTATCCATTGCAGATAGCTCGGCATTGAAGAAAGAGGATAGAAAGTACCTGAAAAAAGAAAGAGCGGCATCAGGATGAATCGATTGAAAATAACAAAAAACATATTTTCATCTTTGAGTAACCCAGCAATTGCCTGCGTAATTGATCCAAATGCGACACCAGCCATTACGGCTGTAGGTATTGCTAACCACGCTTTACTTGATTCCAACGCTCCAAAAGCGAGCATTACAAACCAATAAATAATGACAGTTCCAACTACTCGAACAAAAGAGGCCAAGAAGACGCCAGTAGCGATTTGGTTTCCAGAAATAGGGGTTGCGTTCATTCCAAAGAAATTTTTCCACCCATTGAAACCTTCAAGAGTTGGGAAAACAGATTCATCAATTGCACCTTGAATCGCGGCAGTTGCAAGTAAAGCGGGAGCTAAAAAGGTTAAATACTTCACACCATCAATACCTGCAGGCCCTGCGCTCTTATCAATGAATGCACCAACACCTACCCCAATTGATAAAAGGTAAAGAACTGGATTGGCAACAGCGATTGCCAAGATCATCCAAACCCATTTCATCATTGCAGCCAGACGTGCTTGAGCAACATAGAGAGAGCCGCGAGAAATTATTTTTTCCTGATCGACTATCTCTAAAGAGCCTTGGCGAATATTTGAAGTACTCATTAGTCGACGAGAGTTCTTCCAGTGAGGCGCAAGAAAACATCTTCCAAAGAAGATCTACGCACAAGCGAAGTCTTGGGGTGCATTCCGGCGCTATAAATCTTCTCCAACAGCGCTTCACCATCTTCGCTATAGAGCAAAATACGGTCTGGTAATTCTTCAATACGGTCGCACATCCCGCGCAACTGTTCGGCCATTGCACTATTGCGCTCTGAACCAAAACGAATTTCAAGAACTTCCTTTGTTGAATAATCCTTAATCAATTGCGCAGGACTTCCCTCTGCCATGATTTTGCCCTTATCCATGACAACAAGGCGATCACAGAGCTGTTCGGCTTCATCCATAAAGTGCGTTGTAATAACGAGTGTCACCCCTTGTTCTTTGAGGCGAAACAATCGATCCCAGAGAATATGACGCGCCTGCGGGTCTAACCCAGTTGTTGGTTCATCGAGCATCAAAATTTCAGGTTCACTTACTAATCCACGAGCAATAGTGAGACGACGCTTCATTCCACCACTAAGTGATTCAACTTTTGCATTGCGCTTTTCTTCTAATTGGGCGAACTCAAGAAGTTCTTCAATTTTTGTTTTGAGAAATTTACGTGAAAGACCGAAATAACGACCATAGATATAAAGATTTTCACTTACCGATAACTGCATATCCAAATTATCTTGCTGAGGGACTACGCCTAAGTGCGCGCGAATCTGTGGACCGAATTTTTCAGGATCCATTCCAAGAATTGTGAGATCACCAGATGTTCGCTGGGAAGTTGCACCAATAATGCGCATCGTCGTTGACTTACCCGCACCATTTGGGCCAAGTAGTCCGAATGATTCGCCTCTAGCCACATCAAAATCAATCTCGTCGACGGCAACAAACTCATCGAATTTTTTCGTGAGCCCACGCGCTGTAATCAGTGGTGAAGACATACCAGAAGTTTATCCCTTGTAGTGATGTGCCATTTCACCTAGCGACTTATCCAAGAGATCCATTCCTAATTGAGCGTCAGCTTCACTGATATTCAATGGTGGATTCATATGAATTCGGTTGAAGTTATTGAATGGCATCAAACCATTCTTTTTACATGTCGCAACAATTTCATTCATGGCAGGACTTGATCCACCATATGCAGCAATTGGCTCGCGGGTAGCGCGATTAGTAACGATATCTAATCCCCAAAAACCACCTTGCCCGCGAACATCGCCGACTAGTTGATGTTTTTTGGCAATTGCATGAAGTCCTGGACCAATAATCTTCTCGCCGATAGATGCAACGTTTTCAATCATTTTCTCTGATTTCATGACATCAATGGTTGCAACAGCTGTTGCGCACGCTAACGGGTGACCAGAATAAGTGAGTCCACCAGGAAATACTCTTTCGTCAAATGTTGCAGCAATTGGACCAGAAATAATTACTCCACCAAGTGGTACGTAACCTGAGGTAACACCCTTAGCAAAGACAATGAGATCAGGAGTTGATTTGCTGTGTTGGTATGCAAACCATTTGCCTGTGCGGCCAAAGCCAGCCATTACTTCATCGCTAATCCAGAGAATGCCGTACTTATCGCAGAGGGCACGAATTCCATCTAGATACCCAACAGGTGGCACTAATACACCTGCAGTGCCTGGGACGCTCTCAATAAGAATTGCCGCAATTGTTTTTGGGCCTTCGAAAATAATTGTCTGCTCAAGATGTTCTAGCGCTCGCTGGCATTCTTCTGCTTCATTAGTTGCCCAGAATGCTGTGCGATAAAGATATGGACCCCAGAAGTGAACGTGACCGAATGAGAATTCATTTGGGAATCGACGTGGATCACCAGTAGCGGTAATTGCTGAGCCAGTATTGCCGTGATACGAACGGTAAGTAGAGAGAATTTTATGTCTTCCTGTGTGAATACGCGCCATGCGAATTGCGTTCTCTACTGCATCAGCTCCGGCATTAGTGAAAAATACTTTTTCGAATCCGCCATTTGCAACTTCAATAATTCGCTTTGCTGCTTCGTTGCGCGCAATATTGGCATGTTGCGGTGCAACGGTTGTTAGTACCGCTGCTTGTTCTTGAATAGCTTTTACAACAGTAGGATGTTGATGGCCAATATTTGTAAATACTAATTGGCATGAAAAATCTAAATAACTCTTACCGGCGTAATCCCAGAAGTATGAACCTTGTGCTCCAGAAATAGCCATGGGCGTAATCTGTTTTTGCGCCGACCACGAGTGAAAAACATTTGCGCGATCATCTGCATAGACCTGCGCGCCGAGTTCTGGATTAGCTACTGGTTTTTCCACGGTATCCCCTTTTATTTGTAACCAATCTAATCACGACCAACACCTAAAGGGGTAGTGGGCATGGGTAAAAGCGAAGTAACGTATACCCATGAAGAGAATCACACATTGGATAAATGGCGAATTTTCAACAACGAAGGCTGCTCGTTCTGGTGATATTTACAATCCAGCAACTGGCGAAGTTATTGGAAATGTTGATTTTGCAGATAGCGCTCTCGTAGATCAAGCGGTGGGAGTTGCTACTGAAGCATTCAAATCATGGCGCCATAGTTCACTTACAAAACGTACTCAAGTTTTATTCGCTTTCCGCGAATTACTTAATGAAAACAAAGAAAAGCTTGCAGCAATCATTACTGAAGAGCACGGAAAAGTGCTCAGCGATGCCCTCGGTGAAGTTACTCGTGGTTTAGAAGTTGTTGAATTTTCTTGCGGTATCCCACACCTTCTCAAAGGTGGTTTCTCAGAAGAAGTTTCTACGGGTGTTGATGTTTATTCCATTCGCCAAGCACTTGGCCCCGTAGCAATTATTTCTCCTTTCAATTTCCCTGCAATGGTTCCCATGTGGTTCTTCCCAGTTGCAATTGCTTGCGGCAACACAGTGATTGTGAAACCTTCAGAGAAGGATCCAAGTGCGGCCATTTTTATGGCAGAGCTATGGAAAAAGGCTGGATTGCCAGATGGTGTATTCAATGTTGTTCATGGAGATAAAGAAAGTGTTGATGCACTCCTAACTCACCCAGGAATCAAATCTGTCTCATTTGTTGGTTCAACACCCATTGCCCGCTATGTCTACGAAAGCGGAACTAAAGCTGGCAAGCGTGTTCAAGCACTTGGTGGCGCAAAAAACCACATGGTTGTCTTGCCAGATGCAGATTTAGAATTAGCAGCAGATGCAGCAATCAACGCAGGCTTTGGTTCAGCCGGCGAGCGTTGCATGGCAATAAGCGTACTCGTTGTGGTGGAACCAATAGCCGATGCTCTCATTGAAAAAATTAGAACTCGCATGGACAAGATTAAAACTGGTGACGGAACAAAGGGCTCAGATATGGGGCCGCTAGTTACCCGTGTTCACCGCGATAAAGTCGCTTCATATATTGAAGCAGGCGTAAAAGAGGGTGCGACACTTGTAGAAGATGGTCGCACCGTAAAGATAGACGGAAATGGTTTTTGGCTTGGACCAACACTTTTCGACAATGTAAAACCCTCAATGAGTATCTATAAAGAAGAAATTTTTGGCCCAGTTCTCAGCATTATTCGCGTGAAGAGTTATGACGAGGCACTTGATTTAGTGAATAAGCATGAATATGGAAATGGAACTGCAATATTTACTAATGACGGTGGTGCGGCACGCCGTTTCCAAAATGAAGTAGAAGTTGGAATGGTAGGTATCAACGTGCCAATTCCTGTACCAATGGCCTATTTCTCATTTGGTGGTTGGAAGAACTCGCTCTTTGGTGATTCTCACGCACATGGCACTGAAGGAGTTCACTTCTTTACTCGCGGCAAAGTTGTTACGAGCCGTTGGTTAGATCCAAGCCATGGCGGAATCAACTTGGGTTTCCCTCAAAACACATAATGAGTTCTACACATTCTTTATGGCAAGAGATTGAATTTTTATTTACATCATCTAAGTCTTACGAGAATGCATATACCGAAGTAGAAGTTTGGGCAGATTTCACGTGTGATGATGGCACGGTAATGAGACGTCCAGGTTTTTGGTCTGGTGGAAATAATTGGAAAATTCGTTTCGCTCCGCCAATGGTTGGAAGGTGGAGAATCTCGCTCTTTTCAAATTGTGAAGACCAGTCGTTCAAATTTGAGGATACGTTCGAAGTTACAAATGAGAAAATAAGCGAAAATCTCTTTTATCAAAAAGGATTTTGGTCGCTACCAACAGGGGAGCGCAACCTAAAATTTCGTGACGGAAGTCCTGATCTCATCGTTGCAGATACTGCATGGGCTCTACCGTGGCGTGCAACCGTTGAAGATGTAAAGCTCTACGCAAAAGATCGAAGAACAAAAGGCTTTAACGCAGTTCTACTTATGGTTGTACAACCAGATATGGGGGCACGCGGTCCGCGAGATCGAGGTGCTGATGAAGGATTTGCTGTTGGCTTTGAAGATTTACATGAAGGGCACATCAATCTTCTCAATCCCGACTATTTTGATTATTTAGATTCACTAATTTCAGTATTAGTTGAAAATGAAATTGTTCCTGTGTATTCGCCACTATTTTTTGGGTTTGGTTGGAAAGGGCTTGGAGTAATTGGCCCCGTTGTTGATTCACAAGAGTATGCACGGTTTTGTCGATACATCGTTGCTCGATATGGTGCGCGACCTGCGATTTATCTAGCGGGTGCTGATGGAACAGGTGTTGAAGCACAGGTAGAAGTTGGTGGAAAAGAATTCCACGAATGGGATTGTTATGGACAACCAACTGGGATTCATTACAGGCCGCACATACGCCCTAGCGCACATCAAAGTGCTGAGTGGTTAGATTTTCAGTGGTGCCAAACTGGACATGGTGGTGAACATATTCAAGAACGTGTTGCAGATATGTGGCGCAACCAACCAGAGCGCGCGGTTGCAAATGGGGAACCGTCATATGAAAACACTGGAGCAATAGGAAAATCTGCAGGATGGTGGCAAGGACATGAAGCGTGGAGCAATCTCTGTGCTGGTTCAACAATGGGAGTTGTTTATGGCGCTGCCTGTTTATGGGGATGGCGATTACATAAAGATGAATTAGGACACAGTGATTTTTTT
>JAPLBJ010000005.1 GCA_026392845.1 Actinomycetota bacterium | reverse complement strand
AGGCAAGAAGCGAGCCTTCTTTGAAGCCTTGATCTTGATTGTTTCGCCAGTGAATGGGTTACGTCCCATGCGAGCCTTGCGATCAACCTTCTTGAACTTACCGAAATCGTTGATCATTACGTCTTCACCCTTTGAAAGGTTACGAACGATAGTGTCAAAAACGATATCTACAGCGTGAGCTGCTTCCTTCTTGCTGTCGTTGAAGTGTGGTGCCAACGCCGCAATGAATTGGGCCTTATTCATTGAAATCCCCTTATTACGCGTAAATGTTAGGCATTCGCCTAACGCACTCAGAAACTTACGCGCACATAAGGGGTGATGTCGTAATTTGTGAGTGCGTGTCGCAAAAAATTATTATTGAAAAAATGCACTTTTTACGCGTGGAAAACTCTCAATTAGAAGTTGAGAGTTATTCAGATAGAGAAAAAATTCTTCTCACCCCACTGCAAAAGCGCTATTTCACGCTTGTTTTTCAACTCTATTTTTTGATTGGGAGAGTTTTTGGTTTATATGAAGCGCGATTACCTTCAAAAGAGTCAATGGAATCAGTCTCTTTCAGGGTCAAACCAATGTCATCTAGGCCTTCCATCAAACGCCAACGGGTGTAGTCATCGATTTCAAATGGCAACACTGTTGAGTTATATGAAACGGTACGAGTGTCGAGATCTACCGTGATCTGAGTTGTTGGATCTGCCTCAATGGCTGCCCAGATATTTTCAACATCGCTTTGATCGATGATGACGGTGAGTAAGCCACCTTTGAGTGAATTACCTCGGAAGATATCTGCAAAGCGGCTAGATATAACTGCTTTGAAACCATAGTTTTGAAGCGCCCAGACCGCATGTTCGCGAGAAGAGCCAGTGCCAAAGTCAACGCCAGCGACAAGGACTGTCCCCTTTTTATATGCCTCTTGGTTGAGAACAAAATCTGGGTCATTGCGCCATGCGCTAAAAAGGCCATCTTCGAAACCACTGCGTGTTACACGCTTCAGGTAAACCGCAGGAATTATCTGGTCCGTATCCACATTGCTTCGACGAAGCGGAACGCCAGAGCCAGTGTGCTTTATGAATTTTTCCATTTCGCTGCCTCCTACAAATCTGCCGGTGAAGAAAGTGTTCCGCGAAGTGCGGTTGCAGCTGCTACCAGTGGACTTACTAAGTGAGTACGTCCACCCTTACCTTGGCGACCTTCGAAGTTTCTATTACTTGTTGAAGCTGATCGCTCACCAACTGCGAGTTGATCTGGATTCATACCAAGACACATTGAGCATCCTGCATTGCGCCATTCGGCGCCCGCATCTAAAAAGACTTTATCTAAGCCTTCTTGCTCAGCCTGCAAACGAACTCGCGCCGAACCAGGCACAACCAACATGCGCAGTGTTGAAGAAATCTTCTTGCCCTTGAGTACATCAGCTGCGGCACGCAAATCTTCAATTCGACCATTGGTGCAAGAGCCCAAGAAAACAGTGTCAATGGCTATCTTTTTCAATGGTGTGCCAGCCTCAAGTCCCATATACACAAGTGCGCGCTCTGCTGCTCCGCGCTCTTCTGCATCTGCAATTTTTGCAGGATCTGGAACATTGGCATTGAGTGGCAAACCTTGTCCTGGGTTGGTTCCCCATGTAACAAATGGCTCCAGTGCATCTGCATCAAGATTTACTTCGACATCAAATTTTGCATCTGCATCGGTAAACAAAGTTTTCCAATAAGCAAGCGCTGCGTCGAATTCCTCAGGTGCATGTGGCTTGCCCTTGATATATGCAAATGTCTTCTCATCTGGTGCGATAACACCAGCGCGTGCACCTGCCTCAATGGACATGTTGCAAACTGTCATGCGGCCTTCCATTGAAAGTTCGCGAATCGCACTACCGCGATATTCGATGACGTAGCCCTGTCCCCCGCCTGTACCGATTTTTGCAATGATTGCCAAAATAATATCTTTAGCGGTAACTCCTGCTTTGAGCTTTCCTTCAACATTGATTGCCATAGTTTTTGGACGCGCTAATGGCAAAGTCTGTGTTGCAAGTACATGCTCTACTTCACTTGTTCCAATTCCAAATGCAAGTGCGCCAAATGCACCATGTGTTGAAGTGTGTGAATCACCGCAAACAATTGTCATTCCTGGTTGTGTAAGGCCAAGCTGTGGACCTACAACGTGGACAATTCCCTGCTCAGCATCACCTAATGAGTGAATACGAACGCCAAATTCTTTGCAATTTGCGCGCAATGTATCGACCTGCAACTTTGAGACAGGGTCGGCGATTGGCTTATCAATATTGAGCGTTGGAGTGTTGTGATCTTCTGTTGCAATCGTTAGATCTGTGCGGCGAACCTTTCGTCCTGCCAAGCGAAGACCATCAAATGCTTGTGGGCTTGTTACTTCATGAATGAGGTGCAAGTCGATATAAATAAGATCTGGTTCACCGGCAGCAGCGCGAACTATATGTTCGCTCCAAATCTTCTCGGCTAATGTTTTACCCATCGACTACAGCTCCTCTAATTTTGCATCCCACCTTATGAGATGCTAATCTTGCCCTGTGAACAAGAAGAATAGCGGAGTTGGCGTCTTAGACAAAGCCGTATCT
Source organism: Actinomycetota bacterium (assembly GCA_026392845.1). GTDB lineage: Bacteria > Actinomycetota > Actinomycetes > Nanopelagicales > Nanopelagicaceae > Planktophila. The sequence continues at coordinate 13,818 of JAPLBJ010000005.1, read as the reverse complement.
ATTCTCACCACTTTGGAATCAGGGCCACATTCCCTAGCCGAACTAGTGGCAGCCACAGGTATAGCGCGCCCAACAGCCCACCGACTTGCAGTTGCTTTGGAATTTCACCGACTCGTTACCCGTGATCTCACAGGTCGCTTTGTATTAGGTCCTCGCCCAAGTGAACTTGGCGCAGCAGCCGGTGAGGATCGCCTTATCGCAGCAGCGGGTCCAGTTTTATCCGCACTACGCGATGCAACTGGTGAGAGCGCACAGTTATATAGACGCCAAGGTGATGTACGCATTTGTGTTGCAGTAGCAGAGCGTTTATCTGGACTTCGTGATTCTGTTCCTGTTGGTTCAGCTCTAACAATGCAAGCAGGTTCTGCTGCGCAAATTTTAATTGCATGGGAAGACTCAGAAAAAATTCATCGCGGGCTTACTAACGCTCGATTTACTGCAGTGCAATTATCTGCAGATCGTCGCCGCGGATGGGCACAATCAGTTGGAGAGCGCGAAGCAGGAGTTGCATCTGTTTCAGCGCCGGTGCGCGGACCCAACGGAAAAGTTATTGCAGCAGTAAGTATTAGCGGTCCTATAGAGCGCTTAGGGCGCCAACCTGGCCGTATTCACGCAGCAGCCGTAGTTGCAACTGCTGCGCGACTTACAGAGCATTTAGCAAAGGGCTAGTAGCGAGCTACTTCAATACCTAGCTCTTGTAATACACGACCAATAACAGAGAAACTAAAACCCTTGCGTTGCAGCAAGGATTGAATTCTGCGAACCTGAACTTCTGGCTCTAGGCGCGACATCGTGGAATATTTGCGCATCGCCAAACCAAATGCGGTGCGGTATTCGCTTTCATCATCTATCCCATCGAGGGCAGCATCAATACTCTCTTGATCAACACCTTTTCCGCGCAACTCCCCCGCAATTATTCGCTTTGAGAGTTTCTTGGCATTGTGGCGTGATTGAGTCCATGCAACTGCGAACTCTTCATCATTGATAAGTCCTGATTCTTGCAATCGAAAAATAACTGCAGCTGCAACATCATCTTCAATGCCACGTTTTTTAAGGTGAGCCGCGAGCTCGCCCTTACTCTTTGCCCTTGCAACTAACGCATTGAGCGCAATTGTGTGAGCAACAGAGTAAGGGTCCGCGTCGCGATCTACTTTTGCAAATTCAAGGCTAATTAGAAATCAACCTCTGCCGTTGCTTCTTCAACTGCTGCCACTAGTGCTGGGTCTACTTCAACCGTTGCAAAGTGTGCGCGAATCTTTGTCTCGATCTCGTTAGCGAGATCTGGATTATCAAGAAGGAAGGCGCGTGAGTTCTCTTTGCCCTGTCCTAGTTGATCTGCTTCGTATGTATACCAAGCACCAGATTTCTTCACGATACCGACATCAACACCGAGATCGATGAGTGAGCCTTCGCGTGAGATACCTGTTCCATAAATAATGTCGAACTCTGCTTGCTTGAAAGGTGGGGCCATCTTGTTCTTGACTACCTTCACACGAGTACGGTTACCAACTGCTTCTTGGCCATCCTTGAGAGTTTCAATACGACGGATATCAAGGCGAACAGATGCGTAGAACTTGAGCGCCTTTCCACCAGTTGTTGTTTCAGGAGATCCGAAGAAGACGCCAATCTTTTCACGCAACTGGTTGATAAAGATTGCAGTTGTCTTTGATTGGTGAAGTGCACCAGTAATTTTACGAAGTGCTTGTGACATAAGACGCGCCTGAAGACCCATATGTGAATCTCCCATTTCGCCTTCAATTTCAGCGCGTGGAACAAGTGCTGCAACTGAGTCAACGACAACGAGATCGAGTGCACCGGATCGAATCAACATATCCATGATCTCTAGTGCTTGCTCACCTGTATCTGGTTGCGAGACAAGAAGTGAATCAATATCTACACCGAGCTTCTTTGCATACTCTGCATCGAATGCGTGCTCTGCATCGATAAATGCGCAGATTCCGCCAGCCTTTTGTGCATTAGCAATTGCATGCAATGTAAGAGTTGTCTTACCGGATGATTCTGGTCCGTAGATTTCTACGATACGTCCACGTGGCAATCCACCAATACCGAGTGCGATATCGAGTGCAATTGATCCAGTTGGAATTACTTCAATAACCTGAGCAGTGCGATCACTCATCTTCATTACAGAGCCTTTTCCAAACTGACGTTCAATCTGGGCTAGGGCTGTATCAAGTGCCTTTTGGCGCTCTGTGGTTGCTTTTTCTTGCGAAGCATCATTAGCTTTATTACTTTTTTCAGTAGCCACTTACTTTCCTTTCGATAGAACGTCATATGACGTTTGGGTCTGGCCCAGAAGGTACGGAGACCCATCGACGGCCCAGTGGCTTTTTGCAAAGCCTGTGGGCGGAAGATGGAACCGCTCTGGTTGTACGGGTAAATAGTATCCGAACACCTGTTCGAAACCTAGCTGAGGCCACTGACATTGCGAGCGCGTGTCGCGCCTATTGGGGTCTAAACTGCCTCATCTAACGAAGGGCTCAACATGTGTAGCAAAGTGACCTGTAAGCAATGCGGCAAGGCAACATGGAGTGGTTGCGGTGAGCATATTGAAGAGGCGCTACACGGGATTGCCCAAAGCGAGCACTGCCCTGGCCATGCTGGCGATGCTGTCGCTTCTTCCCAACCAGGCTTTCTCGGAAAACTATTTGGCAAGAAGTAGTTGGTGCTGATCCTCCTGCCTCCATCGGAGAAAAAGAAAGAGACAACCTCTCCAACCCCTGCAATCTCGGTCTATAGCGGAGTTCTCTATCAAGCCCTTGATTGGCCATCACTGAGTGCGAGTGCGAAAAAGCGCGCATCAACATCGGTTGTAATCATTTCGGCTAAATATGGCGCCATTACTCCTGATACTCGCATCGAAACGTATAAAGAGAAGATCAATAACAAGGCGATGAGTCTGCCTGTTGCCAAAATATTAGATGTAATCAAAACAGATCTGATAATCGATTGCCGCTCCTCTACCTATAAGACTGTGTGGAGCGCCCCGCTGGATAAGACTGTTGAAATTCATGTGTCCACTGTGGTCGATGGGCAGCGCGGTGTAGTTACCCATATGTCTAAAAAGATAAGGGGTGAAGTAGCACGCCTGCTTTTGCAGTCGCGATCTAGCGCCAAGACGCCTGAAGATTTGTACGCCATTGTTTCCGAGAAATATCCGTGTGCCCTGACCCCGGCCGATGATAAAAATCCGTGGGTTTTAGAAGTTATAGCTATCTAAATTTTTCTGTCTCGTTTGGGTGTTCCTTGCAGACTGCTTTCCAAATTTCATCAGCCTCATATCCGTCTTTGAGCGCTTCGTTCACGCTTCTGCTGCCCAATAGAGAGATTGCGATATCGGCGCTAAATGATGGTGCCCACGCTTCACCAAATGAGAGCGTGAGGCGCTCGCGCAGATCTGAGATACGCACTTTAGCTAAGTGCCTCTGACTGAATTTTTGATTGCTCTGGAGTTAGGGGTGCAAATACTTGACCGATAAGCCAGCGCAACGATGTTGCAGCAAGAGTCTGATTTGGAATGAGTTGTGAGAAAGAGTGTAAGAAAGTGGACCATAACTCATTACTTTGGTGAGTAAGAATCTGAGTCAATAGCGCAGGATCTGTTGTGCGCATAGTTGCTAGGGCGCTGTCTGTTGAAATTTCTTGTGAGAGTAATTGAAGAACCTCTTGTGGAGATGTTCCTTTTTCGGCCACTGCTACAAGGCGAGCAAACTCTGATTCAGCGAGCGCTCTAAGAACGCTCTCTTTATCGCGATAATGGTTATAAAGAGTTGCACGTGATACTTCTGATTCATCAGATATTTCAATCATGCTGATTTTTGCAACACCAGAGCGTGCAATAAGTTCTTTAGTGGTTGAAAGAATTGCAGAAGTTGTACGACGATGAATTGCAACTTGAGGAGCGTACTTCTCGGTGTCAGCGGATGACATATGCCGAAATTAGGCAGCGTCTACAACAGTAAGCGTTACAGTCTCGCGGCTCTTGAGTTCGTTAGTGACATCAACCATGACATCAGAGAGAGCTAAACCAAGTGCTGTGCAGATTGCATTGAGAAGTTCTGATGATGCTTCTTTTTGTCCGCGTTCTACTTCGGAGAGATAACCAAGTGATACGCGTGCTTCTCGTGCAACTTCGCGAAGAGTGCGGCTCTGCGATGTGCGAGCAGCACGAAGAGATTGACCTACCGCGTGACGTAACAAGACCATGACGAGTATCCCTTCTCTATTTGCGTGCTCTAAGAATACGGGCAAATGCTGCCATTGCGCTTGCTGTTGTCGCGTTTCGCACAGAATCGCGCTCACCAGAGAGAGAAAGTTCGATTGCTTGGGTAACTGGGCCCTCAATTGCAACCCATACTGTTCCTGCGGCAACGCCATCAGATGGACCAGGGCCTGCAACACCGGTAGTTGATATTGCCCATGTTGAACCAAAACTTTTGAGTGCACCTTGCGCCATTGCGATTGCAACTTCTTCACTAAAGACAGTGTGCTTTGCGATTAGTTCTTCACTGACACCTAAGTGCGAACTCTTGATTGAGCTTTCATAGGCGGTAATTCCACCAAGAAAGACATCGGATGATCCAGGAATCGATGTAATTGCAGCACTCAAAGAACCTGCAGTAAGTGATTCAGCGGTGGAAAGAGTTTCACCTTTTTCGCGCAACACATTAATAGCATCTTATACTAACGATGCAATTTCAGAAGCTAGCGTCATGTGTGCACTCTTTCATTTATGGCCACTTGGTCTACCAAATGCTGATTTTACATAATAAGCACCTGTAACGATAGTTAGAACTATTGCTACTGCCATAAATCCATCTCTAAACCAGAAGAGCGACGCTGGCAAAGGTAGAACATAGAAACCAACACCAAAGTTCTGGAAAGTGGCTTTTATCTTTCCGCCCTTATTTGCAGCAATGACGCCTCGGCGAATGATGGCAAGACGAAGCAGAGTTATTCCAACTTCGCGACCCAAAATAACAATAGTGATCCACCATGGCATTCTGCCCAGAATTGAGAGTGAAATCATTGCAGCGCCAATCATTACTTTGTCGGCGACTGGATCTAGGAATTTTCCGAACTCTGTAATTTTATTTCTGCTACGCGCAAGATTGCCATCTAAAATATCGGATAAACCTAAGAAGAAAAATATGAACCAGGAAATTATTTGCCATGAGGAATCATCTCCACCATTTTTGAAAAGTGTGTAGACACCACATGGAACTAGTAGAAGGCGAGTAACTGTTACAAAATTTGGAGTTACATATCCTGGAAGTCTCATATGGCCTGCGCAACCAAATCTGCGCCCATCGAATCAATAATCACAGCATCAACATACTGACCAACTGCAAAATTTGTTCCAATAAACGATGTTGTTCCATCGACTTCTGGACCCTGATGGGCCGCTCTTCCCTCTTGTAGATCAGCATCTTCAATGAGTACTCGCACGGTTTCGCCAATTCGTGCTTGAGCGCGAAGTGAAACCATTTCATCGGCAAGGGATGAAAGTGTTTCGACTCGCTGCGTAATTACCTCTGGAGCAACTTTGTCTTCTAATTTCAGCGCTTCAGTGTCATCTTCATCGGAATAACCAAAGATTCCCACGGCATCTAGCTTGGCCTTTGTTATGAAGTTTGCAAGATCATCGAAATCTTCCTGGGTTTCCCCTGGGAAACCAACAATAAAGTTTGATCTAATTCCTGCCTCTGGTGAGAGCGCGCGAATTTGAGCAATGAGATGAAGAAACTTTTCGCTATCACCAAAGCGACGCATACGGCGCAACACTGTCGCACTCGTGTGCTGGAAGGAAAGATCAAAGTACGGTGCAACATTTGGTGTCGAAATCATCGCTTGCAATAGCGATGGGCGCATTTCAGCAGGTTGCAAATATGAAAGTCGAATGAGTTCTACTCCAGGTATTGCTGCAAAATCTGGCAATAACTTCTCCATCAATGTCAGATCGCCAAGATCTTTTCCATACGATGTTGTATTTTCGCTAACTAAGAAGAGTTCAGTTACGCCATTTTTAGATAACCAGCGCGCTTCATCCAAAATTTCGGTTGGACGGCGTGAAACAAATGCACCGCGGAAATATGGGATAGCGCAGAAAGAACAACGGCGATCACAGCCTGATGCAATCTTTAGCGGTGCCCACGGAGCATTACCTAAACGTTTGCGAAGAAGGGAGCCACCGGCTCCTAAGGCCGATTGAAATTCTTCGTCGCGAACCGCGGCCCGATCTACAGGAGCAATTGGCAATAAGGATCGACGATCGCGTGGAACATGTGGGGTGTGTGAATTACCAGCCATGATGGATTGCAAACGCGCAGATATATCTTTGTAATCATCAAAACCTAATATTGCATCTGCTTCAGGAAGCGCCTTTGCTAGTTCTTGACCGTAACGCTCAGCCATGCAACCAACGGCAACAACTGCGCGAGTAACACCATGTCCTTTGAGTGAATTTGCCTCAAGAAGTGCGTCAATTGAATCCTTTTTTGCTGATTCAATAAATCCACATGTGTTTACAAGTGCGACTTCTGCTAATTCAACATCATCAACAAGTGTCCAACCATCGGCTGCTAAGCGGCCGGCTAATTCTTCAGAGTCGACTTCATTGCGAGCACAGCCCATGGTGACGACTGCAACTGTGCGCTTCATTGAACGAATCTTATCGTGCGTAAGTGCTGGTCAAACTCAATCTAGGAATTTTCATCAAAGGAAAGGTTTACTACCTCTCCATTTGCCCCTAACGAGTCCATTTTTTTGCCATTGACAGTCAAATCTAACGCTCCTGCATTACCTACTCGAAGATTGATGATGGCATCACTAGCAATTGTGCGAATTGAACCTGATCGCAATTGACCGCTAAAGAGTGTTTTTCCAGTAGCGTCACTTGCAAAGATCCAACTCTTTCCACGGCTGGCGCTAATCTCAACAACTATCGCACCGGTCATTGCAACTTCTACTGGTTCAGTATTTGCAGATGGAGAGGCTGACTCAACTGAGGATGCACTTTCACTTGGAGAAACCGAAGGCGTTGGTGTTGGCTGCATTAGTTCAACAGTGACTGTTTTTGAATTTGAAATAACGATTTGAGCAACACCTGCAACCACGATGCATGCTAGCGATATTGATGCAAGTGCTTTCCAAGATACATTTTTCTTCTCTTTGGGCGGCTTCAATACATTTGTTTCGGTTAGCAGATCTTGCATCTTACGTTGCTCTGTTGACTGCTCTTCAACATAGAGTGAAAGAAAAGTTTCTGGATTTACCTTGAGCGCAACTGCAATATTTCGTAGATGTCCACGTGCATAAGTCTCGCCGCCACAATTGACGAATTTATCATTTTCCATTTCGCGAAGTAATCCAGCTCGAATGCTTGTTGCTTCTGATAACCCATCGATGCTCATGCCGGCAGCATTGCGCGATGCGCTAATAACTGAACCGAGTGACATGTAAACCTCACAACAATTGGGAAAGGGTGAGTGCTAAGTGTAGAACGGTCGTGGGGTTAGCAATAGCCCTTGCGCTTAGACAGGAGTGATATCACCCCTAAAGATGACCAATTGGGGGACGTATTTCTGAGAATTAACTTTCTAGTCACTCAGTGTTGCAAGTACAGAATCTAGTTCATCAGGCTTGACCATGACAGTGCGCGCTTTAGAACCCTCTGAGGGTCCAACAATTCCACGTGACTCCATCAAATCCATAAGGCGACCGGCCTTTGCAAAGCCAACTCGTAACTTTCTTTGCAGCATAGATGTGGATCCAAATTGCGTACCAACAACTAATTCCACAGCTTGAAGTAACAAATCTAAATCATCACCAATTTCTTTATCTACCATCTTGTTATTCTTTGGCGCAACAGTGACATCATCTCGATATCTAGGTGAGAGCTGCTTTTTCACATGAGAAGTCACTGCTTCAATCTCTCGCTCTGAGACATAGGCACCTTGAATACGTATAGCCCGACTTGCACCCATTGGAATAAATAGTCCATCGCCTTGGCCAACGAGTTTTTCCGCACCTGGGCTATCTAAAATAACGCGGCTATCGGCGAGTGAACTTGTTGCAAATGAAAGTCGTGATGGCACATTTGCTTTGATAAGGCCCGTTACAACATCGACGGAAGGTCGCTGCGTTGCAAGCACTAAGTGAATACCGGCAGAACGTGCTAATTGTGTAATGCGCACAACTGATTCTTCAACTTCTTTAGCGGCAACCATCATCAAATCTGCAAGCTCATCAATAATTACTAGTAGGTAAGGGTATGGCTCAACAGTTCGATCACTTCCTGGTGGAACTATGACTTTTCCGGCGCGCACTGCTTTATTGAAATCATCAATATGTCTAAAGCCAAATGTAGAAAGGTCCTCATAGCGCAGATCCATTTCACGTACTACCCAGGTAAGTGCATCTGATGCCTTCTTTGGATTAGTGATAATTGGAGTGATGAGGTGCGGGATACCTTCATATGCAGTGAGTTCTACTCGCTTTGGATCAATGAGAACTAAGCGAACATCATCAGGTGTAGCACGCATTAAAATAGAAGTAATCATTGCGTTGATCATTGAAGATTTGCCAGCACCTGTTGCGCCAGCAACCAAAAGGTGAGGCATTTTCGCTAAGTTTGCGCAGACAAAGTTTCCTTCTACATCTTTACCCAGGGCAACAAGCATCGGGTGATGATCTTGGCCGGCAACACTGGAGCGCATTACATCGCCTAAAGCGACGATTTCACGGTCAGCATTTGGAATTTCAATACCTACCGCTGACTTGCCAGGAATTGGGGAAAGTATTCGAACATCACCGCTAGCAACTGCATAAGAAATATTCTTAGCAAGGGCTGTAATGCGCTCAACCTTTACCGCATTTCCTAGTTCAACTTCATAACGTGTCACTGTTGGCCCACGCATAAAGCCTGTTACTTGAGCATCAATTTCGAATTGGGCAAATACTTCTGTCAGCGCTGCAACTACAACATCATTTGCTTTGCTCTTTGCCTTTGCGGCAGGGCCTGTGCGCAAGAGATCTTGCGGTGGAAGTTCATAATTACTATCTGGTGATAGTAATAATTGTTCCGGGCGCCTACCTTCAGTAGATGGAGTAATAATTGGAGTAATAGGAACGGGAACTGTGAACTCTTCATCAAAGCTTGCTTCGTCGAGTTCCTCTTCTTCTTCATCTGGTTCAGGTTCATTCCAGGCGGCAACTACTGGTGTTTCAAATGGAGGTGTATCGGTAATTTCGAAATCATCATCGCGTTCTGCGCGCTCCGGACGCTTTGACCATAACCATTTTGATGTATTTTTAATACGAGTCAGTATTTCAGAGACTGGGGTTGCAGTAACTACTAGGAGACCAAAGATTAAAATCATGAAAAGTACTGGATAGGCAAGCAGTGATGTCATGAGAGCAACAAGTGGAGTACTCACCGCGTAACCAAGCCAACCACCGCCGTGGCGCATAGCAGTTGCACCCGTACCCGTTGATCCATTGAGAAGATGCGCAATACCAGTAGTACTCAAAAATATGGTGAGAGTTCCAACAATGATGCGCCCTGTTGCTGCCTTTTCATCAGGCAATCTAAATAAGCGAAATGCAAAATAGATAAGTACTAATGGAATAAAGAATCCGATACGTCCAAATACTCCGTATACAAAAGAATAGAGAGCGCGACCCACAAAATTATCGGCTCTAAACCAGGTACCTGCAGTTGCGGTGAGAGCCAGAATAAGAAGGAGAAAAGCAAAACCATCGCGTTGATGTGCCGGATCTAAATCTCGAGCACCGCGAGCTAAGAAGCGAACTACCCCACCAAGGGATCGAGCAAAGAATTTCCAGATAGCAGAAAGAGCTCTGCCTATGGCAGAGCCAACGCCTGCACTCTTTGCCTTTTTTCTCTTAGCCACACTGACGATAATAATTGTTTAGCAATTGCACAATGGCTAGGCGCGCCGTTGAAACTAGACCTCTATAACTACAGGAACAATCATTGGGCGACGACGATGTGTTGTGCCAACCCATTCACCAATTGTTTTGCGAACGATTTGAGAAAGTTGGTGTGTGCCATTTATTCCTTCAGAAACTGCGCGTGCAAGAGCTTTTTCAATCTTGAGTTTTACTTCATCAAATAACGCTTCATCTTCAGCAAATCCACGTGCATGAATATCTGGGCCAGCAATAATTTTTCCGCTTTGAGATTCAATGACTACAACACAAGAAATGAATCCTTCTTCTCCAAGAATACGACGATCTTTGAGCGAACTTTCTGTAATGTCACCAATACTTTGGCCGTCAACATAAACAAAGCCACATGGCACTGATCCAACAACGGATGCTTCGTGATTGATCAGATCTACAACAACTCCATTTTCAATAATGAGCGCGTGTTCTCGAGGAACACCTGCAGAGATTGCAATTTCTGCATTTGCTGTCAGATGGCGCCATTCACCGTGAACTGGCATTACATATTTAGGTTTGACAATGTTGTAGCAATACAAGAGTTCGCCAGCAGCGGCATGGCCAGAGACGTGCACCATCGCATTTGCTTTGTGAACTACTTTTGCTCCAAAGCGAGTGAGTTCATTGATAACTCTGAATACTGAATTCTCATTACCGGGAATAAGAGATGAAGCGAGGATGACGGTATCGCCTGCACCGACACGAATTTGATGGTCTCCATTTGCCATTCGTGAAAGTGCTGCCATCGGTTCACCTTGTGAACCTGTGCAGATGAGAACAACGTTATCGTCAAAAGAATCGAGATCTTTAACATCAATGAGCAAGCCAGATGGAATCGTTAGGTAACCCATATCTTCGGCAATCTTCATATTGCGAACCATGGAGCGCCCGATGAAGACAACTTTGCGGTCGTGTTTTGCCGCGATATCAATTACTTGTTGCACACGATGAACATGTGATGAGAAGGATGCAACGATTACTCGACGCTTTGTTGCTCCAATAACGCGATTGAGCGCTGGCATAATTTCGCGCTCTGAAGGAGTAAATCCTGGAATATCTGCATTTGTTGAATCAACGAGGAATAGGTCAACACCTTCTTCGCCAAGTCGAGCAAAAGTACGTAAATCAGTTATGCGACCATCGAGTGGTAATTGATCCATCTTGAAATCGCCAGTATGTAAAACAGTTCCGGCTCCAGTATGAATTGCAACAGCGAGTGCATCAGGAATCGAGTGATTGACTGCAACGAATTCAAGTTCAAATGGACCAATATCTTCGCGCATTCCCTCTTTTACTTCGCGAGTAAGAGGTGTGATGCGATGTTCTTTGAGCTTGGCAGTAATGAGTGCCAAAGTCAGCGCTGATCCATAAATTGGAATATCTACACGTTCGCGCAATAGATAAGGAACTGCGCCAATATGGTCTTCGTGACCATGCGTTAGAAATATTGCAATAACGTCATTGAGACGTTCACGGATGTAGGAAAAATCAGGCAAAATCAAATCAATACCTGGTTGATTTTCTTCAGGAAAAAGAACGCCACAATCGACAATAAGTAACTTCTTTTTATATTCAAAGACGGTCATATTGCGACCAATTTCGGCTAAACCGCCGAGTGCGACAATGCGCAATCCACCATCTACTAGCGGTGAGGGCGTTCCGAGTTCTGGATGGGGATGGGTCATTAGGAAATTGCTACGCCACCTGCGCGCAGATCTTCACGCAACTGTGCAATTTGTGCACTCGTTGCATCAACTAAAGGTAGGCGCGTATGGCCACCAGGTAAACCCATTAATGTCAGTGCAGCCTTTGTCATGATTGCACCTTGAGTTCTAAAAGTTCCTGTAAATACTGGGAGCAACTTTTGGTGAATCTCGAGTGTGCGCGCTGTATTTCCTGCAAACCACGAATTGAGCATCTCTTTGAGTTCGTTGCCAACAGTGTGACCACATACAGATACAAAACCAACTGCTCCAACTGAGAGCAAGGGCAAATTGAGAATGTCATCACCTGAATAGACAGGAATTCCGCAACGCTTGATAACCCATGATGTTGCAGCCACATTTCCTTTGGCATCCTTGAGAGCAACAATTTGTGGGTGTTCAAAGAGTCGGACAATTGTGTCTGATTCAATTTCAACACCTGTGCGACCAGGAATGTCATAGAGCATCATTGGCAAAGCTGTTGCATTAGCCATTGCAAGGAAGTGCGCCTCAATTCCTGCTTGTGGTGGCTTGTTGTAATAAGGAGTTACAACCAAGATTCCATCAGCGCCCGCTGCTTCAGAGCGCTTAGCTTGATTGATTGAATAATCTGTTTCATTATCGCCAGCACCTGAAATGACCTTGATGTTGGGGCCAACTACCTTCTTTACAACTTTGATGATCTCTTCTTTTTCTGAAGATTTAGTCGTTGGTGCTTCACCTGTTGTTCCGTTGACGACGATTCCATCGTGACCATGTTGTACTAAATGATGCGCAATTGTTTCGACGCCATTCCAATCGATTGCTCCATCTTTTGTAAATGGAGTAACCATCGCGGTCAACATGCGACCGAAAGGCGCTGGGGTACTCATGCGCCTAACTCTACCCGTTTTAGGGGGCTATACGTCCAGATTTTTCGAAGGCTCCGTATGTAAGTGGCATTAATTGTGCGAATTCTGCCTCCATTTTTTCGGCAACCATCTCAATTTCACGTTGAGGGTAACTTGGAAAATGTGAACCTTCGCGTGATGTACGCAGTGATAAAAAGTTCATCAATGCGCGGGCATTCATCGTTACATACATCGAAGAATAGAGTCCTACCGGTAAAACAACTCGAGCAACTTCGCGCGCGATTCCTTGATCAAGCATTACTTTGTATTGTTCGTAAGCAACAATGTATGCCTTCTTCATTGCGTCAACCGAAACACTAAATTGTTCTGGTGTTCCATCAACAAATGTGTAGGCACCTGTTTTTCCTATTTGGATAAGTTTACGATTTTCATCAGGCACATAAAAAACTGGATTGAGTTCGCGATAGCGACCGCTCTCTTCATTGTATGAAGCAATTCGGTGGCGCATAAATTCGCGGAAAACAAATATCGGAGCTGATACGAAAAATGTCATTGAAGTATGTTCAAATGGTGAACCGTGGCGTTCGCGCGCTAGATAGTTGATTAGGCCTGCAGACTTAGCAGGATCTTGACCAATCTCTTCCATGGATTGCTCACCCGCTGTCGATACTCGCGCAGCCCAAATTACATCGGCATCACTTGCACTCGATTTTACGAGCTCAACGGTTACATCGCTTCTAAAAATGATCTCTTCATGCATGTCGAGACCCTATCTTTATGGGCTCCCCCGGTATTGGATATCTAAGGCAGAATAGGCGCGTGTCCAAAGTTGCTTCCACCACATTGCGCGATTCCTTCAGCGTCTCACTCACTGTCGGCGCCTATGGAGTGGCATTTGGAGCCGCAGCGGTAGCAAATGGATTTAGTGTTCTACAGAGTTGCCTACTCTCACTTCTTACCTTCTCTGGTGCCTCACAATTTGCAGTAGTTGGTGTTATGGGTGCTGGCGGAAATCCAATTAGTGCAATTGCAACTGCCTCCCTACTGGGAGTTCGCAATGGGCTATATGGAGTAATCATGGCGCCGCGTTTGAAAGTTCGCGGAATTAAAAGAATTATTGCAGCGCAAATAACAATTGATGAATCAACAGGTGTTGCACTCAATCAGGAAAGCCGCGGCGAAGATGCAATGCGCCATGGGTTTTATCTCACTGGCTTTGGTGTCTTTATATTTTGGAATCTCTTTAATCTTGCAGGCGCCCATGGCGCTCAAGCAATGGG
>JAPLBJ010000033.1 GCA_026392845.1 Actinomycetota bacterium | reverse complement strand
CTTTGCATTTTCATCAGATGAAAGCCATGAGCCCTTGCCTGATGGTGCGCGAAGTTCAATACGCGCAGTGCGATCATCTAATACAAATGCATGATCAATAAACTGATCACCAATAATGCGACCATTTCGGAAATCAAAATCGGCTTCTTCAACGTTTTTCACACCTGTTGGCAATAAGCGCTCTGCATCAACGCTCATGTACTTACTAGATTTGAGAGTTAGTGTGCACGCATCATTTTTTACACCAGCTTCAGCCATCAAATAAGGATGGACAGATACTCCATATGGCGCTGCAATTTTGCCGATATTTTTTGCATTGATCTGCCAGTGCAAACCTGCACTAGAAAGGCTGTAAACAACTAAGAATTCGAGGTCTGTTGCATAGGCCGCAGATGCATGAATTGTGAGCGTTAGCGTTGCGCTATCGCCAGTATTTTCTTTTACGCTCCACTCTTTATCGAAGACAAGTGCGTGCAAATTATTGCCACGTGCTGCTTCATTGAGTGGTGCTTGGTAATCAACGCCATTCCATGAGTATTTTCCATCGCGAATTCGATTTGGCCATGGCGCAAGTAAGTCACCAGCATATGTATGTGTGGCACCGCGTGGCTCTACTAGATCACGACCCTCGTATCGCAGTGATGCGAGTCCACCACCGTGGGTATCGATAGAAGCTGTGTAGGAACCAGATGAAATAGAAATTGTCATTAGGTAATCCTACTCCTAACCTTTGAGACCGCCTGCAATGAGTCCTTGGATGTAATACTTCTGCAATACCAAGAATATGAGAACGCAAGGCAAAATTGTGTAAATAACGCCTGCTTGCATTAGTCCCCAGTCAATTTCACCGTGTTGGCTTGATTGCAAGAGCGTCAACATAACTGGCAACGGATATTTACCATTTGTACTGATAAATACGGTCGCCGCGAAGAACTCATTCCATGATGCAAAGAATGCAAATAGCGCAGTTGAGATCAATCCTGGCAACGCTAAAGGCATCATGATGGTTCTAAATATTCGTAGAACTGATGCACCATCAATCATTGCCGCTTCTTCAAATGCAGAAGGGATTTCAGCAAATGAATTTCTCATGATGAATACTGATAGCGGCAAATTGTAAGTAATGTAAACAAAAATCACACCAAGGAGTGAATTGGTTAGATGAAAGGTTGCCAAGATTCTAAATAGTGGCACCAAGAGAGCTTGGAATGGGATCATAAACATTAACAAGATAAATGCGAAGAGAGTGCTTTTGCCAAAGAATTTAAAGCGTGAGAAACCATACCCAGCCAATGTTGCAAGGAGTGAAACACCTAACACCGTTCCAAAGGCAAGAATCAAGCTATTTACCGTGTAATGCCACGCACCATATTCAAGGAATCCGCCTTTTGCAGGAACGAAGATTCTTTCATAATTGTTTAGGGTGACTTCTTTTGGCAGATAATCTGGTGGAAACTTGGAAGCTGCAGCAGATGGCTTAAGACTCGTTAGAAAACTACTGAACAATGGGAACATGAAGAGGAAGCCCAAAGATAAACAAATGACAAACCAGCCTCTAAATGGACCAGTGAATGGTCCTACTGAAAAGAATTTCTTGGTCTTATTCATGAGTATCCATCCTTGATAGCTTGATTTGAATCAAAGAAATAATCATCAAGAGAACTGCAAGAATCACCGAAAGTGCCGCGCCATAACCTAAGCGAAACGCAAGGAATGCTTGACGGAACAAATAGAAAGCAATTGTTTGTGTTTGCCCTTCAGGTCGACCCGCGGTGATGATGTAGAACTGATCAAATGCAAGTAAAGAACCCGAGACGCTGAGGACTAAAAGCAATCCGATGGTTCTACGTAGTAATGGAAGACTTATATACCTGAGATTCTTCATGCCGGTAGCGCCATCGAGTGCTGCAGATTCATTTATCTCTTGAGGAATTGCTTGCAAGCCCGTCATGAAACCAATCATTTGAAACGCTGTAAATTTCCAAACGACCATGAGCACAACCATAATTAGTGCCAATGGCATAGTCGATGTCCATGATTCTTTCATTTCACCAAAACCAAGATCGCGAAGAATCTGAGGTAGGTAGCCGGTATCAGGGTTAATAAACCAAAACCATAAGAATGCAGCTGAACCAAAGCCGATAACGACGGGAACGAAAAATACTGTTCTAAACAATATTGAAATACGACTTGTGCCCTTGATTAGCAAGGCGCAACCTAACCCAGTTATAAATAAAAGTGGCGTGACAATCAATGTGTAAATGACTGTAATTTTGAAAGAGCCCTTGAATTCATCATCAGTGAAAGCTTCTTTGTAGTTATCAATGCCAATCCAAGAAGGATCTCCGAGCAATGGGAAATCCTGAAATGACATCATAATCAGCTTGTATAAAGGCCATAAAAAGAATATTGATACAAAAATAATCGCAGGAAGTACAAAGAGAAAGCC
>JAPLBJ010000052.1 GCA_026392845.1 Actinomycetota bacterium | reverse complement strand
GATTGTTCATATTGCTTCAATGAACGATATGGATAAGTGGTGTGAAGAGATTCCTGCATATGCAATCGCCCTAGCGCGTGATTTTTGGCCGGGGCCAATGACACTTATTTTGAAACGCTCACGCCTTGCCCAAGATTTCATAACGGGTGGCCAAGAAAGTGTTGGAGTCAGAGTTCCTGATCACGTACTTGCCCTCGCACTCCTGAATGCATTTTTAAAAATCGGTGGCGCTGGAATTGCAGCTCCTAGTGCCAATAGATTTGGTCAAGTCTCACCAACTACCGCACAGGCAGTCCAAGAAGAGATCGGTGATTACTTACAGCCCCACGATCAAATTATGGATGGGGGAGCATCGCACGTTGGTGTTGAATCAACAATTATTGATTGCACACATGCATTGCCACGAATCTTGCGACCAGGTGCAATAACAGAGGAAATGATTATCGATTCAACGGGACTTTCTTTATTAGAAAATGTAGATGATGTAATTCGAGTCAGTGGCTCACTAGAAAATCACTACTCACCGAAAGCAAAAGTTCTTTTGGATTCCACTGCGAAACCTGACCAAGGCTTTATAGCACTTGCAGATATTCAAACTCCCGACGGTGCAATTCGATTGGCGGCCCCTCGCGATATTGATGAATATGCGCGCTCTCTTTATTCTGCGCTTCGAGCTGGTGATAGCCAAGGAATTACTGAAATCGCAGTGATTGCACCCGAGGGCGATGGCCTTGCTGTGGCAATTAGGGATCGATTACTGCGTGCATCACGCGGAAGATAGAGCCAAAAAACTCCGATACGATTCGCCTGCGACTTAGAGTTTTGAAATATAAGTGCGCAGTGGGGCCTATAGCTCAGTCGGTAGAGCAACGGACTTTTAATCCGTGGGTCGACGGTTCGAGCCCGTCTGGGCCCACCATCGAAAGTCACAGGTGAATCGCAGCATAAATCCCTCGTTACAAATTACTTCACCGAGATAATAAGAATATGAAGAGAAAAGTAGTTGTTTCCCTTGCCCTTGTTTTATCTTCGCTCGCCTCAGTACCTGCGGCTTGGAGCGCAACAACTCTCTTGGGTTCAATAAGTGCAATTACCACAACACTGGATCAAGGCACTGTCACAGTAACTCCGCCAACTACAAACTCACCCGGTGCATTTACTGTCACTTTTGATAACCCTGCAATCGCAACTGCGAAAGGATTAGTTGTCACATTGCTTGCTCCAGGAACTACAAGAATCACATTTACTCAAGCAGCTAGTGGTGCATATGGGAGTGCAACGCGAACCGTTCAATTCTATGTTCGCCCTGGTACTCCTACGTTAGGTGCCTTTGCATCAAAGACAGTCGGCCTAAACTCAGGCTCACTCACACTTATTGCTCCAACTTCTTCATCTAAAGGTTCGTGGACATTTACATCATCGGATGCGGCAATTGCAACCGTGAGTGGAACCAAAGTAACTCTTCTCGATGGCGGAAAAGTAACTATTACTGCTACCCAAGCTGCGACCGCTGAATGGTTGACTGCAAAAACAACAATGGAACTGACCATCACTGCCGTTACTCCAACGCTTGGAACATTCACGAATATAACGTTGACAATAGATAGCATTGCAAAAGTAGATTTGACTGCACCAACATCAAATTCTGTCGGTAGTTGGACATTTACTTCTAGCACACCAGGGGTTGCAACGATTTCTGGTGTCACGCTGACTCCACTGCGTGCAGGCACAACAACAGTTACTGCTAAACAATCACCCTCAGGTGGTTATAGCTCGGCTAAAACAACAATGGTTGTAACTGTTCTAGCCGCAGATCCAACTGTTGGTTCGCTCAATGACATAACCGTTACTCAAAGTGCAACATCATCGCCCTCTATCTCACTCGTTGTTCCTACTTCTAATTCAACGGGTGCATGGACGCTGACATCATCTGACCCTAAAGTTGCAACTGTTGATGGAAACAATGCGCAAATAATTGCGCCAGGAAAGACTACAATTTCTGCCCAGCAAGAAGCATCTGCAAAATTTGGTCCATCAAAACCAGTAACAATGACGCTGACGGTAAAAGGAACCCCTACATATGCAGCGCTACCTAATCTTGAAAAATTAGCAGGAGATCCAGATGTTGTAATTGCAAATCCTGCATCTAAATCTGATGGAGCCTGGACATATATATCAAGTGATCCAAAGATTGCAACAGTTTCAGGAAATTCAATTAAATTAGGTGATGCAGGTTTAGTCACGATTACTTTGTCACAAGCAGCATCTGCGTACTGGGTTGCAGGTATGACTCAATTTACAATTCGCGTACTCGGTGTAACTCCAACTATTGGTGCATTTGAACCGCAATCAATTGCCGCCGAAGATACGGCCGCAAAGATCAAGAATCCAACTTCAAACTCACCTGGAATCTGGACATACTCTGTTCTCGATGAAAAAGTTGCAAAAGTTGTCAATGGAACTGTTGTTGGCGTAGCACCAGGAACAACAACGCTTTCAGCTGTTCAATCACCAGGTGGTAAATATGGTCAGTCAAATACTGTGCAGACAATTCTTACCGTGACTGCCAAAGTGGCTGGTGCCACTGCGAAGCCAACAGTTTCTCCATCAGCAACTCCAAAGCCAACCGCGTCAACTTCCACGGGAGCCACAAGTATTAGTGTCATTGTAAATAATCGTGAGATGACAATTGCTGCAGTCGGATCCACAACAGGACTGAAAATAACAATCAATGGTGTACTTGCAAAGATTGGCAAAAATACGGTGAAATCAGGTAGTAAAACTGTTCTTGCCACAGTTGGTACAAAAGTTATTTACATGAAAACTTTCAAGGTCAAATAACTGAATTCTCCATTCTTTTCTAAGTCCTGAAAAACTGTCCTACAAGGCTCATTCCTATGCCATCATTGCTAAGTGCAATCGCTCTCACCTAAAAAAAGTAGTAACTGGCTTGGCCTCTATATCGCTTTAGGCATTGTGTGGGGCTGTTCCTTCATATTTATAAAATTAGGTTTGGAATTTCTTACACCAGTTGGTGTTGCCTTCGGTCGAGTTTCATTAGGTGCACTGACATTAGTTTTTTGGGCTCGCTATAAAAATATTGCACTGCCAACAGATAAAAAGGTCTGGGCTCATTTATGGGTAGTGGCAATGTTGCTTAATGTTGCTCCAGGTGTTCTTTTTGCTCAAGCTGAAACACAGGTAACTTCAATTCTTGCAGGAATCATCAATGCAGTTACCCCACTGATGACTTTACTTGCAATCATGATTGTTTTCCGTGGCGAGAAATTGAGAAGTTTTCAAATCATCGGCTTACTACTCGGCTTTCTAGGAGTACTCACTGTTCTTGGAGTATGGAACGGACTTGGAGCAAATCCGATAAGTGCCGTGCTCGCTCTTTTATTAGCAGTTACTTGTTATGGATTTTCATTTCCGTATACGCGTAAGTTTGTCTTACCTTATAAATTGAAACCAGAAGCAATGGCTGCAACACAAGTTTCCCTCGGTGCAGTTACATTATTACCTTTCTATCTGATGGATGGAATAGCAAAAGATGAATATCGCCCAGGACCCGTTTTTGCAATGATTGCACTTGGCGTATTTGGAAGTGGATTTGCATATATTTGGAATTTTAAAATCATGGAAGCTGCGGGAAGCGCAATTGCTAGCTCTGTAACGTATGTAACTCCGCTAGTAGCCGTCATAGTTGGAATCATTTTCTTGGGTGAAGGCATTACCTGGAATGAACCTGTTGGTGCCGCAATTGTTTTGTTAGGCGCTGCTATTGGGCAGGAAAGAATAGAACTTAGTCGATAATAAATGGCGCACGTATAGGTCCAAGTTCGATACCTGCCGCCGCATGATCTGTCTTTTCACCTCGGGAAACTTGCGCGGCATGAGCTTTGTTATGCCAGCGTTCTTCAATTTTGCCGTATCGCCAGAGCAAAAGAGCAATACTCCATACGACTACGAAAGCGCCGACGATGAAGTAGCCAGCACCATTTAGATTGAAGGCAAGCGCGTAATCCCAAAAGCCACCAGTGAGATTGAGTTGACGTGCAAATACTTGGCAAAGTTCGAGCCCGCCAACAAAGAGTGCAACCGCCACTGATAATCCAGTAATGATGATGTTGTAATAAACCTTACGCACGGGTTTTGAAAATGCCCAACCATAAGCAAAATTCATAAATGAACCATCGATTGTGTCGAGCAAACTCATCCCACCGGCAAAAAAGAGCGGCAAAGAAATAATTGCCCACCAAGGAAGTCCCGCGACGACAGATGAACCGGCCAATACCAATAATCCAATTTCAGTTGCTGTATCAAAACCTAGACCGAAAAGAATTCCGAGAGGATACATCTTCCATGAAGCGTCAATGCGACGAGCAATTGGACCAAAGAAGCGCATCAGTAATCCGCGAGAGTTAAGGTGTTTTTCTAATTCTTCTTCGTTATACAAACCTTTACGCATTTTTATAAATACGCCAACTATGGAGACCAAAACTATGAGGTTAAGAATTGCGATGAGCATCAAGAATGTTCCACTAACAGTTGTGCCGATCAAGCCCGTGTAATGGTGCAATGTTGAATCTTCATCTTTGAGTTGTCCGCCGAGCGCTTTGATTCCAAAGTTCAAGAGAATTGCTAAGAAAAAGACAACAGATGAATGGCCAAGGGAGAAAAAGAAACCAACTGCAAGAGGGCGCTTTCCTTCTGACATTAATTTTCGTGTTGTGTTATCAATTGCGCTGATGTGATCAGCATCGAATGCATGGCGCATTCCTAATGTGTAAGCAAGGGCAGCTGTGCCCCATCCGAAGAGCGAACCATCGCTGAGCTCATAGTTACCACTCGTTGCTTTCCACATAAGTAGCGCGCCAGAAATATGCAGGAAAGCGATTACGCCAAACATCGCAGCCATGCGTCGCCATTCAGCGTTAGTCAGGCGCTCGCGCAGTGGAACCTTGGGAACGTTCTTTACAACAGTGTTCACCGGAGCTCCTTTCTAGATGCAAATAGTTTGCAGGTAGAAGGGTAAACCACTCATTCCCGAGCGTCCACTTGAAATACGCCTGTATGGTCTCGCCTATGAGGCGCCTAATAGTTCTAACGATGCTTCTGGCCCTATTGCCCAGCTATGCGCAGGCAACGAACTCATGCGAATGGGATACAAAAAGCGGTTGGGTATCTAGAGAAAATAAGAAGTCGGGAGCCAACGATTGGGCACAATCGATCCCAGTAAAGATGAGTGCGGATTTTTCACGGCGTAAGAAGGCAGATCGCGTCGAAGGGTATTTTTCAACTACAAGTGTTGGTTGTGCTCAAAGCGCAATTCTGACAATTCTCGGAGATTCAAAGCCGGTAACTATCTCGATATTTAGAACCGGCTATTACAAAGGCAGCGGCGCTCGCCTGATTTCAAAAGTACAAGTCACAAAGACATGGAAGTTTACCCCGGATAAATTAACGCCTCCGGGTCAATATCTATTTCGCTTAGATTCCCCCAGAAAAATTTCTTCATTTGTGCCACTAGTAATTAATAACGCCGAATCGCAAAGTGAAATCACCTTTATTTCATCAGTTCTTACTTGGCAGTCATATAACCAGTGGGGTGGTCAATCTCTATATAAAGGTGAAGATGCCAAAAGAGAAACACGCACCGATAAGGTCACATTTGACCGCCCCTATGACGGTGATGGTTCTGGTCAAGTTAGATATATGGAATTACCACTATTGAAAATTGCAGAGAAACTTGGAATCGATATTAATTATGCAACAGATATAGATTTGGATTCAAATAAGGAATTATTGAAAAATACAAATGCCGTGCTCTTTGGTGGGCATAGTGAGTATTGGACAATTCAAATGCGTGCATCCATAGAAGAGGCAATTGCGAATGGAGTGAACCTCATTGTTTTGGGTGGAAACACTGCCTACAACAAGACCACTGTTCCAAAAGATAAAAGAGCAATGTCAGAAATTGTCCAGTGGAGAGATTCAACGGTAAACAAACCCGAATCAACTTTTCTAGGCTCTCAGTACTTAACGCTTGGGGTGCATAGAGATTTAGTAATTGCTAATCCACAGCGTTGGCCCTTCAATACTTTGAAAGGCGTAACGAAAATCGAAGGCGTTATGGGCTATGAAGTCGATTCTCCGCTCTATTCACCAGGTCCTGGCGTTGAATCCCTAGGAGCAATGAATATTTTGCCCACGGAAAAGCGGAAAATAGCGATGAGCACCTACTATTCAGCGCCAAGCGGTGCGGGCGTGCTCAATATAGGAACCAATGGTTGGGTTTGCGCGATCGAAAATGTTTGCCCATGGGGACATAGATTTAGCAAACAAAGTTCACAGGCAATTGCCTCCGTAACGTGGGAGATCCTGCGTAAGGCCGCTACACAGAAACTGGGAGAAACTCACCCAGCCATTATCGATATTCCCGAGCGCCTCTAAGAATTAGCGTATAGAGTCAAGCGCACCAAGCGCGGAAATGGAGAGCTGCATTGAGCGAAGACGATGGCATGGAAGAACTCGTAACAGAAGAGATGTTGTGGGATCGAATTCCTGAAGTCGAAGGCGCAGAACGTGCAAGCACCTATTACGAATTGAGTGCGCGAATTTATGCGCGTGGACAATATGACGAAGCTCTCGCATTAGCCGAAACAGCGTGCGATATTTACGACCAACTTGGCGGAGCCGCACCGAGTGAAGGTGTTGCACAAGCGTATTCAGCAATTGGTTACAACCTCAATCAGTTAGAGCGCATGGATGAAGCGGCAACTGCTATGAGCAAGGCAGTAAAGATATTGCGCGAGAATAAATCTCCAATTGCGCTTGAACTTGCCTGCACATTGGGTGAGTGGTGGTACACATCTAAAAAATATGACGAAGTAATTTCAACAATGAATGAGTGCGCCCAAGAGCATCTTGTAGATGGAAATGAAATTGGCGCAGCAAATGATTTACACCTTATTGGGTGCGCGCAACGAGAATTGAAAAAATATGATGAAGCGGTCGAATCTTTCTTTGAAGCGCGCCGACTTTTCAAAAAGAATAAGGAAGTTATTCACGTTGCTCGCTGTGATCAAAAAATCGCTTCATGTCTTATCGAGCTTGGCGATGGTGAAAAAGCGCTAGAGCGCGCTCGAAAAGCAGTAGATGTATTTGAAACTGCCCACGATCACCGCCGTGAAACCTTTGCCCTCTTTGAATATGGAAAAGCCCAAATTCTGCTTGAACAGTACGAAGAAGGCCTAAATACTTTGGATCAAGTACTTATGGTTGCAACAGAAGATGAGCCAAAAGACTTTGAATTCCTTGTAGATATTGAAACTCGTATGGCAAAGGTCATGCGACTCCAAAATCGTGAAGCAGAAGCAGTTGAGATTGAGCGACGTTTAAAATCAGTCACTGAAGCGATGGAAGAAGAAAAAGAAGACTGATCCACAAAGCGCACCAATTGCAGCGATAACTAACGGAATTTCTATTACGTTTCGACTCCACAGCAAACCTGCCCAAATTCCTGCACCAAGAACTGCAAAATTCATTGATGCTTGATAAACACCTTGTGCGTGACCACGATGTTCTTTTTCGCTCAATCCTGCAATCCATGCTTTACCAACACCATCGGTGAGTGCAGGGAAAAGTCCATACAGTGCAATTGCAAAAATTGCTACCGAATGATTTTGCGACATACCTAAAGTTGCATATGCAATCGCAAAGGCAACTAAGCCAATTGCATAAACAAGTCGAGGAGATAATCGATCAGCTAACCATCCGCCAGGAAATGCTGCGAGCACTGTTACAAAACTAAATAGCATGTAACAAAGCACTACCCCTCGTGTACTAAATCCAATATCGTGCAGACGGAGCAATAGGAGTGCATCAGGGATATTTGTAAGTTGAATGAGGACAAGTATTGCAATCGATTTCTTTAGTTTCGTTGGCAAAGGTGGCGAGAGAACCTTGACTTTTTCTACAGGCTTTACGGGTTTTACAAAATTATCTTTTACAAGAAGCGTTAGCAATCCAGAAATAATTGCGGGGATGAGTGCCCACTTTGCGACTGCACGTACATCATCATTGAGCAGGGCTAATCCAATAAGTGCCAAACCAGGCCCAATTACAGCACCGATATTGTCACCTGTTCGATGAAAACCAAAAGCTTTACCAAGATTTTCTTTATCAACGGAATCGTGAATGAGTGCATCACGGGGAGTACTTCGTAGGCCTTTACCTATTCGATCTGTCACACGGCCAAGAAATACAAGTTGCCAACTTGTTGCTAGCACGACAAATGTTTTTCCTAATCCTGCAATGCCATAACCTGCAACAACAAATGGTTTGCGGCCTATGACGTCACTGCGTTTTCCTGCAATTAGTTTTGTAAATCCTGCCGCCGCTTCGGCGCAACCTTCAATAAGTCCAAGCGCTAATGGTGCCGCCCCAATAACCCCTGTAAGAAGGATTGGCAGCAAGGGATATAAAAGTTCACTTGCAGCATCTTGCGCAAGAGAAACAAGTGTTAGGACAATTAGGTTTGGAGTGAGCCAACGATTTCTCATCGTGGCAAGTGTTGTAGAGCCCAGTGATACATAGCGATTGCGCCAGCTGCTGAAGCATTCATCGATCTAGTTGATCCATATTGATTTATCTCGTAGAGAACATCACAAACCGCAAGTGCTTCATCACTCATTCCGGCGCCTTCTTGCCCAAAAAGAAGCACACAACTTTCTGGTAACTGCGCACTCTCCAATTGTGTTGAACCAGGCATGTTATCAATACCGATAATTGGGAGATCATTTTCTTTACACCAACTACCAAAATCTTCAACAGTTGTGTGATGAACAATCTTTAGGTATCTGTCGGTAACCATTGCACCACGCTTATTCCAGTCGCGCTTACCTACAATATGGACAGCGGCAACGTTGAATGCATTTGCTGTTCGAACAACAGAGCCAATGTTTAGGTCATGTTGCCAATTTTCAATCGCAATTTGTAATTTATGGCGCTTAGTATCTAGATCAGCAACAATTGCTTCCACGCTCCAGTAGCGATATTTATCAAGAACATTTCTGCGGTCACCATTGAGCAATAACTCAGGATCTAAATGTGCTTCAGTTGGATGTGGTAGCGGATGTGGACCGACTCCAACGACAGGGAAAAATTCACCCGGTCCAATAGTCGCTGGAGTAGTAGGAGAATCCATAACGGCACTCTAAACTGCAAACATGGAAATCACCAATACTATTTTGTATGTAGTTCATATGCTCTCAATTTTTGGAATCTTATTCTTGCTTCTTCAACAATGGAATAGGAATCCACGCAAGCTAAACCCCGGTGTATTACATAGTGCTCTCACTGCTTTAGTAGCAGGAGTAGCAATGGTGGGGGTCCGTCATTCACTCAATTCAACCAATGCAACCGAATGGCCACTTTTCAACAATACAAAAATTGCAGTGAAGTTGGGAATCGTTCTTATTATTCTTGCAATCGGTTATCGCGATGTAAAAAAACCAATTCTTGAAAAGAAGACTTGGATCACGCTATTAGGCTTAACTCTGTCAAATATTCTCATTGCGACTCTTTGGCAGTAATTTGTTGAACAAGTATTTCGCTCGCAAAATATCAGCTGGTGTCACAGCTCTTTTAGTGTTTTCGGTTGCACCTGCTCAAGCAATCATCTCCCCTTCCACGATCCCCACTGTCTTTGGCGAAATGCTTTTATCTCCCATCTTGGCAAATCCATCAATGATCTTGATTGATGCACAGAGTGGGGAAGTTATTTATGAAAAAAATGCGAACTCTCTACGCAAACCTGCTTCAACACAAAAAATATTTTCAGCTGCCGCAACACTCAGATATATCAATCCAAATGAAGTTTTTCGCACAAGTGTTTCACTTGGAATAAAGCCAAAAACTTTAGTAATCCAAGGCTCTTATGATCCATGGATTAGTTATACACATTATGAAGCAGTAAAGATGAAAAGAACTTCGCTTCCAAGACTTGCGTTCAATTCCTTGAGTGCTGCAAAGAGAGCAAACAAGGGTTCCGCGCGCGGACTCACAATTGAGTATTCTGAGTTGAATAGTCGCGATGTCGCAAACTTTAAAGTATTTTTCAAGAAGCGTGGATACACACCAAAATTTAAGAGAGTGTCGAGTGCTGTTGCATTTCAAGATGCTGGCACCGAAATCGTTGCTTCTAATTCCCCACCTGTATCGCAAATTTTAGAATTCACAATGTTATGGAGCGACAATCTGTTAGCAGATCGTCTTGCAAAGCTGGCATCAAAGCGAGCAGGAAATCCATTTAGTGAAGAAGGAGTTGCGATCACATTTGCACAAGTTCTCTTAGATTTGGGCATAGATCCATCACGCATGATTGTTGCTGATGGCAGTGGACTTTCACGCGAAAATAGAGTTTCTGCGAAAATTATGGCTGATTTGTTATTCAAATTACGCAAGGACCCGCAGTATGAAATCCTCTACACATCTTTACCTGTTGGTGGAGTATCTGGAACTTTACGTAATCGCTTCCTAACTACCGCCCCTAGTGCAGTTGGTTTAGTCCACGCAAAAACAGGAACGCTCAATGGAACTGTTAGTTTGGCCGGTTACATTGAATCCGGTGAACGTGAATATATTTTTGTGACCGTAGCTGACAAAATTGGAAGAAGTAACCGAGCAAGTGATAAAGCCCGAGCGCTCATGGACCGAATACTTGGAAGAATTGCAGCGCCTACTGTTCCTACAACTCCTGCGATTGAAACCTCAACGGTTACAAGTTAGATATTGTCAAAGATTTTTATTGATCCTCCATAGCAAGCAACCCATGTTCGAGAAGTTGCATCATCGTATGTGACTCCAATTGGCTCGTTACATACTTTGATTGTTTGCAAAACCTTCAAATCAGATGTTCTTACCTTTGAAAGAGTATCTCCATTAAAATTGACGACAAAAAGCGCGGTTCCATCTTTACTAATTGCAAGACTGCGCGCTGATTTTCCAGTATTGACTAGCCCAAGACTCTTCTTTTGTACTAAATCCCATGCCTGCACTTTTCCTGCAATATTCATCGTTACATAAAGAGTCTTGTTATCTGGCGACAAAACTATGGCACGTGGATTACTACCAATAGGAATATAGGAAACATCAAAGGTATTTAGATCAATTCTGTGGATTCTGTTGCCACCCATTTCGGCAACATAGGCATAAGCGCTATCGCTGGTAATAGCGATTCCTCGGGGATATCGTCCTATTTTAATTATCTTGACTGTTTTTTGACTCTCTACTGAAATTACATTTACCGTGTAAGAGCACCAATTAGATACGAGAATATATTTGTTATCAGGAGTCACTTCAACAACTTTTGGTACAGACCCAACTGGATAAATCGCATCAATTTTATTTGTTTCTAGGTCAACACGTGAAAGAAAACTCTTGTCATATCCACTTGCCGGACTGCATGTGTCATGGCCTTCTTTTCTAAAACCTTTTCCATACATCGCGTAGTTGGTGAAATATAGGTATTTACCATCGGGTGAATAAGCGCCTTCAACGGGGGCACCACGATAATTTCCGGAATATTGTGTGTAACCAAACTTTGAAAGAGAAACGGAATCTGGAATTGTTGAAATTAATTCCATCGTTTCGGAATTATAAAGTGTCACTGAGTGGCGATACATCATGTTATGAGCGCTTACCAAGCCGGTGCCTGAAGAACGAACTGATTTCGGAGATATATCTCCGTATATTGTTTTTACAAGTACCAATCGGGTTGCGTCATTTGTTATCTCATCTGCACTACTTGGAACTATTCCAATCAGTAAAATCAATGCAAATAGAAAAGCGCGTCTAAACATTGTCTAACTGTAATGCTTAGGCCTTAGTCGTCATCACCTTCATAGTCGTCATCATGCTCATCGCCATGTCCACGCGCTCCGCGGAAATCTTCATCTTCATCATCGCCACCACCGGTTGGCATCTGTAAAGCGGGTGCTTTAGGGGCAATTATCGGTGAATCACTTACACCTTGAGAGGTTGGTTTTTGAGTAGCTATATTTTGGATTCTCAATGATGTAGTTGAACCCTTTGTCGGTGCATTGTCTAGAGCAGGTTGCGCACTAATCGTAGATTGGGAACTAATGACAGATTCAACTGCTGCAGCTGGTACGTCATTATTTGATTGAGCAAATGCGACTCCAGCCCCAATAATCATAAGAGCAGAACCGAGTGCAATTGCAGGAAGTGCCTTAGAAACTTTGCGAACCGATGCAGCATTGTCTGTATCAGCGATGTGGATCCATTCAGGCTTCTTTGGAGGTGTCATGTGGAAAAGATAGAGCGGGAGTCTGAGAAGAAACTGAGAGCAGCACACAACCGTGCTGAGTAATCTTTGCCAGTGAGCTCAACACTGCGTGGATATATGGATCTGATGAAACTTCGGGTCGTTGAACTCCTTTTGATTTCAACTCTTCCTGCCATGGTCTTGGCTAATAAGGGTCTTCCACCATTTGGATTAACAATTACAACTATTTTTGCAGGAACGTTAGCTGCAGGAAGTGCAAATGCTTTCAACATGGTTATTGAAAGTGAATCTGATGCTCTAATGGCACGTACATCTAACCGTCCACTTGTCACAGGTGTTATCTCAAAAGTGCATGCAACAATTTTCGCAACAGTAATAGGTGTTTTGTCCTTATTAATTTTCTGGTTTCTCACAACACCAATGGCCACGCTTATGACACTCATTGCAATACTTTTTTATGTTCTTGTTTACACAATGGGGCTAAAGCGCCGCACTAATCAAAATATCGTCTGGGGCGGGGCCGCTGGATGCATGCCGGTATTCATTGGTTGGGCAGCAGTTACAAATTCTTTATCGTGGGCAGCTGTTGCATTCTTTATGGTGATCTTCTTTTGGACTCCACCGCATTTTTGGGCTCTTGCAATCAAATATAAAGATGAATACACCGCAGCTGGAATACCGATGTTGCCATCCGTAGCAACACGAGGTCGCGTTCAAAAAGAGATGTGGTTTCACACCATCGCAATGATGCTCTCATCTGTGTGGCTCGTCTTTGCTGCAGGACTTCCATTGTGGGTAATGCTCACAACTATTGGACTTGGTTTAGTTTTCGCTCACGAGCTCATTGCACTAAAAGAGGATTCACCTGACTACAACAAAGTTGCAGGAAAAATATTTCACTGGTCAATTACTTACTTGAGTTTATTGTCGGGGCTATTAGTTGTAGCCCAACTTCTAAACTAAGGGCTTGCGTAAGATCTTTTATTAGATCAGTTGAATGTTCTAGTCCGACTGAAAGCCTAAGAACACTGGGAGTAATCCCCATCTCGGCCAGAATTTCAGGAGATAAGCGGCGATGTGTAGTGGTTGCTGGATGAGTAATTAGGGACTTGCTATCACCTAAATTATTCGAAATATCGATGACTTTGAGGGCATCCATAAACTTGAATGCATCTTTTTGAGAGCCAGCAAATTCGATACCAATAGTTGTGCCACCACGACTCATCTGCTTCTTTACAATTGCATGCTCTGGGTGAGACTTCAAGCCTGGATAGCGCACACTCTTGATCTCTTTGCGACCTTCGAGGAATTCAGCAATTGCTTGCGCGTTATGTGTCATTCGTTCAACACGCATATCTAGTGTCTCAAGTGATTTAACGAGAACCCATGCATTGAATGGACTTAGTGCTGGGCCGGTATGGCGATTGAAGGGAATAAGTTTTTCGTGAATATATTCAAATGAACCTAGAACCGCACCAGCAAGGACGCGACCTTGGCCATCAATATGTTTTGTTGCCGAATACATAACAACATCAGCGCCATGTTGCAAAGGTTTCTGCAAAATAGGCGAAGCCATTACGTTATCAACAATTACGGTTGCGCCAACTTTATGCGCAAGCTCACTCACCATTGCAATATCTACGATGTCCATCATCGGGTTACTTGGAGTTTCAATAAATACGGCCTTTGTTGGCTTGCTCAATGCTGCAGCCCATGCAGCAGGGTCATTTCCCTTTACAAGTTCAGTCGTTATTCCCCATTTAGGCAAAAACTCAGTGAGTACAACGTGGCATGAACTAAACATTGAAGCCGATGCAACTACGCGATCTCCTGCACTTACTAAGCAAGCAATGGATGCAAACATTGCTGACATTCCAGAACCGGTTGCCACGCAGTACTCAGCACCTTCAATTGCAGCGAGGCGTTGCTCAAACATTGCAACAGTTGGATTATGAAATCTGCTGTATAAAAAATGATCAGTCTCATCGGCAAAAGAATCGAGCGCTTCCTGAGCACTCGTATATGTAAATCCACTATTAAGAAAAAGCGCTTCAGAAGTTTCGCCAAATCCAGAGCGTGCAAGACCGGTGCGCACAGCATGGGTTTGCGGATGCAATTCCCATGTTGGTTCATCGCGCTCTGCCGGCTGGTAACCCCAAGGCTTTTTACTCATGGGATAAGTGTGACAGAGTGAGCCCTATGCCTAGTACTGCGATATCGGTTACAGACCTCAGCAAAATGTATGGAGAGCGCGCTGCGCTTTCACATGCGACATTTGAAGTTCCCCTTGGAACTGTGTGCGGCTTTGTTGGCCCTAATGGTTCTGGCAAAACAACAACAATGCGAATGCTCCTAGGCCTTATTACGCCATCAGGTGGAACGGGTGAAATTCTAGGTCACTCGATTAAACACCCAGAAAAATACTTACCACGCGTTGGCGCAATGATTGAAGGCCCGGCTTTCTATCCTGCATTGAGTGGCCGTGAAAATTTGAATTACCTTGCAACATTGGGCGGTTTTTCAACGGATCGCGTTCAAGGATTATTAGAGCAAGTGGGACTTGGCGATCGCGCAAAATCAAAATATAAAACTTATTCGCTAGGCATGAAACAACGCCTGGGAATTGCAGCAGCACTTCTTCCAAATCCACAACTATTAATGTTGGATGAACCAACTAATGGATTGGATCCTGAAGGTATCCAGGAAGTCAGAGATTTATTGCGTACACTCGCTAATAACGGCACCTCAGTATTTGTATCGTCACACTTACTTTCTGAGTTAGAAATCATTAGCGATTACTTAGTAATGCTTCGCAAAGGTGAAGTCGTTTTTACTGGAAAAATCAATGATCTCTTACACGCGCAGCAACCCATAATTATTGCTAAGGGCCAGAGCGAATCAGATCTCAACACATTGTTATCAATAGCAATGAGCGCTGGACATCATGCAACTATTCGTGATGGCGCACTCCATGTCGAAGGACCCAAAGAGTGGGCAGTTATTCTCAACAAGGTAGCATTTGATGCCGGGATAACACTTTCACAACTCACTCCGCAGCTTCCTAATCTAGAAGAAACATTTTTCGAGATGACGGGGGATAAGTAATGTGGCATGTAGCTTTTGCTGAACTTCGTAAATTACGTCGCCCAACTTTATTTTTGGGAACTATGGGAGCAGTGGTCTTCTTTAGCGCTCTCTTTTCTTCACTTCTCTTCTTGCTCATTGATTCACCACAAGGAAATTCAGATCGTGGGCGCATGGTTGGGCGAGAAATACTTGGTCTTGCAAATGGTGGTGTTCAAGGATTTAGTAGCGTCGGTGGCTTTCTTGGAATAATTGCTCTTTGTGTTTTTGCAGCACAAACTGCGCAGGAATATACATATGGAACGCTGCGCAATCTTTTAGTGCGTCAACCCGGTCGCCTGCGAATCTTGCTCGGGAAATTTATCGCCATGAAACTTTTTGCATTAGTGATGATTCTCCTCGCCGCAATTGTGAGTATTGGTGCATCAGTAATTCTGGCTCCAGGCGCTAAAGTCTCAACAGATTTATGGTTTGGCGCTGATGGTCGGCATGCAATCTTCACAACCTCTATCAATGTGATTGTTTCTGTAATTGGCTTTGGCACAATCGGAATGGTTCTCGGCCTCTTGCTGCGCTCCCCAATTAGTGCAATTTCATTAGGTGTTCTTTGGTTACTCATCGTTGAAAATTTATTAATAGCAGTAAAGAATTCCTTACAAGATTGGTTACCTGGTGCGCAGCTTTCTGCAATTGCATCTGGTGGCGCACCAAGGGGATCGGCCGAAAGTATTGAGTATTCACATGCTCTATTAGTCGGTGGCATATATGTTGCAGTTGCTGTGACAATTGCATCGTTCCTTTTTGTACGACGTGATGTAGCAAATTAGAGACACTCAAGGGTAAAACCCAAATTTTCAAAGGTTACTGACTTATCCTTTAGGTCAGTTACTTCCCTGGGGGTTTTCATTGAGACGATATAGAGCGCTATCACTTGCGCTTATCCTCGGGCTCACACTGGGAACAACGCCAGCCTTAGCAAAAACCCCAAAACCCACTCTTGCTGAAATTGAAGCTGCCAAGAAAGTTGAAGTAGAAAAGAAAAAAGCTGCAGATGCGGCCAGCAAGAAATTAGCAGCGGCGAATCAAACGCTTCGAACCCTCACGGCTAAAGCGAATACGGCCCAAGCTTTATATGTAAAAGCTCAGAGGGAACTAGCTGCAGCTACAAAAGCAGCGCAAGCTGCAGCAGTGCATGCAGCAGAAACCGCACAAGATGTTGCGCAGGCACACAGAGTTATTGGAAAGCTTGCCGCGAGTGCATACATCATGGGTGGAAGCATGAGTGATATTCAGCCGCTATTGAGTTCAAATGGACCACAAGAATTAATGGATCAACTTTCGACACTGAGTACTTTAGGCTCACAAAATACTGTTGCACTTGAGAGATTCAAAGCTGCAGAAGTAATAGCGCGTGCTGCTAAGCGCGCAGCTGATGAGGCGAAAATTGTTCAACAAAAAGCAACAGATAAAGTAACTGCAGCTAAAAAGATTGCTGATGATGCAAAGTCAGAGCAAGCAAAAGAAGTTTCAAAATTACAAAAAGTTCAAGATGCAATCATGAAAGAACTTGCAAGCGCTAAAAAAGTTCGCACGACACTTGAACAACAACGCCAACTTGCACTTCTTGAAGAAAGTCAAGCTAATACAGCTGCAAATACTGCAGGGCAGAAAAAGATTTGGCCAGACATCGGATTCAAAGGAAGGTCGACAATACGGTCAAATGAATCCATGCGATTGAAGGCAGTTGAGTTCGCGAAGAAACAAGTTCTTGCGCGCAAGCCTTATGTTTGGGGTACACAAGGTCCAAGTACTTTTGACTGTTCAGGACTTGTTTATGCAGCATATAAATCTGCAGGACTAGGTTGGCCAAATTGGGATCGACTCAACTCTGCTCTGTATTCGGGTTACACAAAGCATGTTTCTCTCAATGAATTAGAACCGGGCGACCTTCTTTTCTATTCTTACAAGGGCACAATTTCAACAATTCACCACATTTCAATTTATGCAGGCAACGGAATGATGTGGGAGGCAAATTCGAAGGATAAAGGCTTGCTCTTCTCCAGTATTTACAGCGTCAACGGGCTTATGCCATTTGGTGGTCGGGTCTAGTCTTATCGCATGGTCTCCACCCCTAACATGCTTGCAATTCGAAGCGCAGTACGCGCTTACCTTGCGATGCATGAAGCAGGAGAATGCATTGTCGTTGCAATTTCTGGTGGAGCAGATTCTTTAGCACTTGCTCACGCTCTTTCAATTGAAGCACCGCCATTAGCCATTCGAGTAGTCGGTGTAACTATTGATCATCAATTACAGAGTGCATCTGGAGAACAGGCAGTAAAAGTAGTTGCTCAACTTAATGCTATTGGGATTACAGAAAACGAAATTTCTAAGGTAAATGTTGAAATTTCACAAGGATTAGAAGCCTCTGCACGTAAAGCGCGCTATGAGGCGCTAGATGAATGTGCAGAAAGATACAAAGCAGTTGCAATCTACTTAGGTCATACTCAAGATGATCAAGCGGAATCCGTTTTACTTGGTTTAGCGCGAGGCTCCGGAACACGTTCTCTTTCCGGAATGGCGCAAATCAACGGAAAATATATTCGTCCATTATTAGCAATTACACGTGAGCAAACAGAAAAAGCATGTAATGAGATGAAATTATTTCCATGGCTTGATCCACATAATTCTGATAACCAATTTGCGCGCGTAAGAGTTCGCAATATAGTTCTGCCAACCCTTGAAGAAAATATTGGCCCAGGAATTTCTGAGGCACTTGCACGCAGCGCATATTTGTTGCGCGATGATGCAGATGCGTTAGATCAGTGGGCAGAAAAAGAGATATCGGCTATGGATCTCTCAGATCTGGAATGTGAGGCTCTTGCAGCCCTACCCAAAGCAATTCGCACCAGAATCCTCAGGCGTGCTATT
Organism: Actinomycetota bacterium; assembly: GCA_026392845.1. Classification (GTDB taxonomy): domain Bacteria; phylum Actinomycetota; class Actinomycetes; order Nanopelagicales; family Nanopelagicaceae; genus Planktophila. The sequence continues at coordinate 27,650 of JAPLBJ010000052.1, read as the reverse complement.
TATAGTGCAGGTGCGCCTTCAGGTTCCCTCAGCGCAGAGCATGTGAGCGCAGTTGAGGCGTTGGTCACCGCGTGGAGCGGGCAAGGCCCTGCTCATCTCCCTGGCGGTGTGAAGGTTTCCCGATTATCGGGCAGACTTTCGCTCTTGCAGCACTGATTCCAACTTGAGGGAGCACCGTGGATCTATCGAAAATCGAAAGCGATATCGAACGTGTCATCGTTGATGAAAAGGCGCTCCAAGAAAAGATCAAAGAGTTAGCTGCACGCGTTGATAAAGATTACGAAAATAAAGATCTACTTCTCATTGGTGTTCTCAAAGGCGCAGTTATGGCAGTTGCCGATCTTTCACGTGCGCTACAACGTCATGTAGATATGGATTGGATGGCCGTTTCTTCATATGGCTCGGGAACAAAATCAAGTGGAGTTGTTCGCATTCTCAAAGATTTAGATCGAGATATCACGGGACGCAATGTTTTGATTGTTGAAGACATTGTTGATTCAGGGCTAACTCTTTCATGGCTCAAATCAAATCTTGAATCTCGAGGAGCAGGAAGCGTCGAAATTTTAGCTATCTTGCGTAAACCAGAATCTGCCAAGGTAGAAGTAAATGTTAAGTATGTCGGCTTTGATATTCCACCGGATTTCGTTGTTGGTTATGGACTCGACTTCGATGAGAAATATCGCAACTTGCCATTTATCGGTGTTCTCGCAAAACACATGTACTCATAAAAATTCCCAACAACGAAACGAGATACCCCGAAACATGACAGAGACTAAAAAGGCACCAAAGAAAAGTTTTCCTACGAAGAAACTTTCTAAAGATGTAAAGAAGAAAGAGGCTCCCAAGAAGCCAACAACTCGCATGGGTCGACTCTTCCGCGGGCCTCTCATTTGGATCATTGCTGCCATTTTTGCTGTTTCGATTTTTGGACAAATTACCAGTGCCGGAAATAAATATACAAAAATATTAACTTCGCAAGCACTCGATGCAATTTCAACTTCTGATGTTGAGTCTGCAGTTGTTATTGATAAGAGTCAGAAAATTCGTTTGATTCTCAAAGCGGGTAAGACAATAAATGGTTCGAGCAAAGTTGAAGCCTCATATGTTGCGCGACAAGAGCCAACCGTTATTGATGCGCTAACAGGCAATCCACCAACAAAGGGTTGGAATGTTGATGTTCCAACCCAATCTCTTTTAGTCTCATTCCTGTTCTCATTCGCACCGATATTGCTAATCGGCCTTCTCTTCTTCTTCATGATGAGTCAGGCACAAGGTGGCGGAAATCGAGTATTTCAATTCGGTCGCTCACGTGCCAAGTTACAGAGCAACGATGTACCAAAAACTACATTTAAAGATGTTGCGGGTGCGGAAGAAGCAATTGCAGAACTTGAAGAGATTAAGGACTTTCTCGCTAATCCAGAAAAATATGGCGTACTCGGCGCGAAAATTCCTAAGGGCGTTTTACTTTACGGTCCTCCAGGAACAGGAAAAACTCTTTTGGCCCGCGCAGTTGCCGGTGAAGCTGGAGTTCCTTTCTATTCAATCTCTGGTTCCGACTTTGTAGAAATGTTTGTTGGAGTTGGTGCGGCTCGTGTACGTGATTTATTTACACAAGCAAAAGAGAATTCGCCATCAATTGTTTTTGTTGATGAGATTGATGCAGTAGGTCGCCAACGCGGTGCAGGTATGGGTGGCGGTCATGATGAACGTGAACAGACACTCAATCAATTATTAGTTGAGATGGATGGCTTTGAAGAGAATACAAAAGTCATTTTGATTGCTGCAACTAATCGACCTGATGTTTTAGATCCAGCGCTATTGCGTCCCGGTCGATTCGATCGTCAGATTGCAGTCGACCGTCCGGACCTCAAGGGTCGTGAAGAAATTCTTAAAGTGCATTCCAAGAACAAGCCACTTGATGAAAGCGTTGATTTGATTAATTACGCGCGTCGCACACCTGGCTTTACGGGTGCTGATCTTGCAAATGTTCTCAACGAAGCAGCGCTACTCACTGCGCGCGAAGAGAAAAAGCTGATTACTAATACCGAACTTGACGAAGCAATAGATCGCGTTATGGCTGGGCCACAACGTAAGTCACGCATCATGAGTGATGATGAGCGTCGAGTAACGGCTTACCACGAAGGCGGTCATGCACTTGTTGCATTTGCACTTCCACATACAGATCCTGTGCACAAAATTACGATCATGCCTCGTGGTCGCGCCCTTGGTTACACAATGGTCTTGCCAGATGAAGATAAGTACTCAACTACTCGCAATCAACTGTTAGATCAATTGGCATATTCACTTGGTGGACGCGCAGCGGAAGAATTAATTTTCCATGATCCATCAACTGGTGCTTCAAATGATATTGAAAAGGCAACAGCTCTTGCTCGTGCAATGGTTACTCAATATGGAATGACTGAAGCAATCGGTGCAATCAAATTGGGTGGGTCAGAGTCAGAACCATTTATGGGTCGCGACTTCGGCCACCAGCGCGATTATTCTGAGAGCGTTGCAGGCATTGTCGATCGCGAAATTCGTACACTAATTGAAAATGCACACCAAGAAGCCTTTGATATTTTGGTAGCTAACCGTGCAATTTTGGATGAGATGGTTCTTCAATTACTTGATAAAGAAACAATAAATAAGGATGAGATTTCACAAATTTTCTCAAAGGTAAAGGCATGGCCACGACGTCCAGCATGGACAGGATCTGCGACTCGTATCCCGTCAGACCAACCGCCTGTAGATGTTCCTGCAAAGGCAGTAGTTGATGTTGAACCCGCAAAGAAAGTTTCAAAGAGGAAACCAAAGAGTGAGTAAGATAAATCCAATCTCACTCGGTGATGGCAGAGCGATAAATCCATACGATGAAAAACGTGCAGAACATGCGATTCGCGAATTACTAAGCGCACTTGGTGAAGATCCAGATCGTGAAGGGTTGAAAGAGACTCCTGCCCGTGTTGCTCGCGCACTCAAAGAAAACTTTGAAGGACTATGGCAATCTCCTGAAGATGTTCTAACAACTACATTTGACATCGGCCATGAAGAGTTAGTAATTATTCGAGATATAGAAGTTTTTTCTCATTGCGAACATCACCTAACGCCATTTCATGGGCTCGCACATGTTGGCTACATCCCACGAGGAAAAATAACAGGTCTTTCAAAAGTTGCGCGCCTCGTCGATCTATATGCGAAACGTCCTCAAGTTCAAGAAAGACTCACAACTCAAATCGCTGATGCGATGGTAAAAATCCTCAACCCACTTGGAGTAATTGTCATAATTGACTGCGAACACTTGTGTATGTCTATGCGCGGTGTAAAAAAGTCGCACGCTCGCACAACTACAAGTGCTGTACGCGGTGCGCTTACAAATCCTGCAACTCGTGCCGAAGCAATAAGTCTAATTACAAGTAAGTAATTTTTATGTTAGTTATGGGGATTCTCAACGTCACACCGGACTCTTTTGCTGACGGTGGAAGATATAACGATTTTGAATCTGCAATTCGACGTGGACAAGAAATGATTTCAGAGGGTGTAGACATTATTGATGTCGGTGGAGAGTCCACCAAGCCTGGCGCAGAACGAATCACTCTTGAAGAAGAATTAGATCGCGTTATCCCAGTGATCAATGAATTATCCCAATCAGGAATAAAGATAAGTATCGACACTATGCGCTCGGAAGTTGCTCGCAAAGCTATCGAAGCAGGTGCCTCGATTATCAATGATGTAAGCGGTGGCCTAGCTGATTCTGAGATGCTTATAACTGCGGCAAGTCTCAATGTTCCATACATTGCAATGCATTGGCGCGGACATTCAAAAGATATGAATTCTCGTGCAATGTATAAAGATGTAGTTAGTGAAGTAATAAACGAACTTCAAGAGCGCATCAAGGCCTCACTTGAAGCAGGTATCAAAAAAGATAATTTGATAATTGATCCAGGTCTTGGATTTGCTAAAGATGCAGACCATAACTGGGCAATTATCGATTCAATATCTACCTTTGTTGATTTGGGCTATCCAGTTCTAGTTGGCGCATCTCGCAAGAGATTCCTTGGCGGAGATAATCCGGATTTGCGGGAGGTGGCAACTATCGCGCTCACACAAAGGCTATCCACGACAGGTATTTGGGCTATTAGAGTTCATAGTGTGAAGCCACATAAAGAAGTGATTAGCGCATGAGCGATCAAATTCTTTTGACAGGTATCCGTGCATTTGGTTATCACGGTCTTTTTGATTTCGAAGCTGAAGAAGGTCAAAACTTTCTTGTAGATCTTGCAATTTCAATTGATCTATCTAAAGCATCCGTCAGTGATTCAATCTCAGACACTGTTGATTATGGAGCTATTGCTGAATTAGTTGTTGAAGAAATCGAAGGAGATCGAGTAATTCTCATTGAAAGACTTGCAGGAAAAATTGGCGATCGGGTTTTAGCTCTTGATACCAAAATTTCGAAAGTTGAAATCACGGTACATAAACCACAAGCACCGGTAAAAGCTGAACTCTCCGATATCGCAGTAAAGATCACACGCACTCGATGAAAGCAGTTGTAGCGCTCGGTGCAAATTTAGAAAATCCACCTGAGGCAGTAGAGCTAGCAATCGCCCTTCTTCGCGAGGCCACTGATGTACAGAAGGTTTCTTCACTGTATGAAACCAAGCCTGTGGGCGGCCCAGAACAAGATAATTACATAAATGCAGTGTGCGTAATTGATTCAGATTTACCGGCACTTGATTTACTTGCACTATTACACGGAATTGAAAAAAGTATGGGCCGAGTCCGAATCGAAAAATGGGGTCCACGTGTTATCGATTTAGATCTCATTCAATATGGAAATATTTTGAGTAGTAGTGAAGAGTTGGAACTTCCACACCCACGTGCTTTCGAAAGAAAATTTGTTTTAGAGCCATGGTATGAAGTCGAGCCTGATGCAATACTGCTTACGCATGGTGCAATCTCGCAGCTTTTGGAAGAATTGAAATAAAGGCGTAAACTTTTACTCATCAAGCCCGGTACCTGAAAGGACTGGAGCCATACGATGACCGTTCTAGTTCCGACAATGGGCTCATTACATAGGGGCCATCAAGCGTTGATTAAGCGTGCTCGCACAGTGAGCAAAGAAGTCATTGTCAGTATTTTTGTAAACCCGTTGCAATTTGAAAACAAAGAAGATTTAGAAAAATATCCACGCTCACCTCAACTCGATATCAAACTTGCAACTCTTGCCGGTGCAACGGAAGTCTGGTTTCCAGAATATGAAGATATTTATCCAGGAGAAATTACGACTCTCAGCGCTGGACCGATTGGATCATTGTACGAAGGAGCGAGCCGACCTGCACATTTTGATGGCGTACTAACTGTCGTCAATCGTCTATTTGAAATAGTCAAACCCACCCATGCAGTATTCGGTGAAAAAGATTTTCAACAACTCTTCCTTATAAAAGGTATTTCAAAGAAGGTTGAAATAATTTCCGTTCCAACCGTTCGCAGCGGAAGTGGGCTCGCGCTTTCATCACGAAATATTCGTCTCTCAGAAATTGAACAAGAAAGTGCGCTAATTATTTCAAAGGCCCTAACTGCAGCATCGGTATAGAAAACTGTTGAATTGGCGCAGAGAACACATGATGAAGTTTTGGGGCAAGAGCAAGCGTTCACAAAAGATTATGCGGTGATTATTGATGAAAAAGATTTCTCAATTGCCACACAAACGAGTCAAAAGAAGCGTGGACTAGTTGCCGGTTGGATTAATGGCATACGTTTGATTGACAATATGCCCATGAACGCAGGGCAACAATCATGAAGTTACTAGCACCTGCTCCAGGATGGACTTCGCAAGCAGATGTCATTGTTGTTGGCTCGGGAGTTGCTGGACTTACAACTGCTCTGCAAGTAAGAACATTTGGTTTATCTGTTCTATTAGTAACAAAAGCAAAAGTTGATGAGGGCTCTACTAAGTGGGCACAAGGTGGAATTGCTGCAGCACTTGGACCAGGTGATTCACCTGATCAGCATGAGAAAGACACACTTGTTGCAGGTGCTGGGCTTTGTGATCTTGAAGCAGTAAAAGTTCTAGTTACTGAAGGCCCAGAAGCGGTACGTAAACTTATTGCTCGCGGGGCAATATTTGATACTGAGGCAAGTGGTGAGATTGCACTAACTCGAGAAGGCGGTCATTTACGTAATCGAATCTTGCACGCCGGTGGAGATGCAACTGGTGCAGAAGTTTCACGTGCACTCTTAGCAGCAGTAAATGATGATCCAGAGATTGAAGTTGTAGAAGATGCATTGGTACTCGATGCGCTCAAAGATAAAAATGGCGCTGTATGTGGTGTAACACTTCACGTTATTGGTGCCGGAACACGAGATGGAGTTGGACAAGCAATGGCGCGCGCCGTTGTACTTGCAACGGGTGGTCTCGGACAAGTTTTTGCACAAACTACAAATCCATCAGTATCAACAGGAGATGGCGTTGCTCTAGCACTTCGTGCAGGGGCGAAAGTTGCCGATGTTGAATTTATTCAATTTCACCCAACCGTACTTTGGTTAGGTGAAGATTCTCAAGGTCAACAACCACTTATAAGTGAAGCAGTTCGTGGCGAAGGGGCATACCTTGTCGATGACAATGGTGTGAGATTTATGAAAGAGCAACATCCTTTAGCTGAACTTGCGCCACGAGATGTAGTTGCTATTGCAATTATGCGTTCTATGGTTGCAAATAAGACACAACATGTCTGGCTCGATGTTCGCCACCTTCCAGGCTTTACTGAGAGATTCCCAACGATTTACGCTTCATGTATTGCTCATGGAATTGATCCACTTACACAATTGATTCCAGTGGCACCTGCTTCGCATTACGCATCTGGTGGCGTACGAGTAGATCTCAACGGTCGCACTAGCGTTGCTGGCCTATATGCATGCGGTGAAACAGCATGTTCTGGAGTGCATGGAGCAAATCGTTTAGCTTCTAATTCACTTCTTGAAGGACTTGTTTTTAGTGCACGTATTGCTGCTGACATTGCAGCGACTATTTCCCCGCAAGGGATAGCAATTACAGATAATTCTGAGTCAATACTTATTGACCCAGGTGCTCGCAAAGAACTTCAATGGAGCATGAGTAAAGGCGCCGGGGTACTGCGCTCTTCAGATTCTCTTGTTGCAACGAGTGATGACCTAGCACGTATTCAATCGCGCAAAAGTTTTCAACCATGCGTTGAAGCGTGGGAGACAACAAATCTTTATCAATTAGCTCAAGCAATTGTAAAAGCATCACTCATTCGCCAAGAGACTCGTGGTTCACATTGGCGTGAAGATTTTCCTGAAACAAGTAATACATGGCTCAAGCGAATTGTGCAAAGACTCAGCCCTTCCGGTGTATGGGCAACTGATTATCAGGAAGTTGGTCGCCCATGATTGATCTCGAACTTATAAAGCGTGCAATCGCTGAAGATTTAGCTGGTGGCGAAGATATAACTTCTATTGCAACAGTTGCAGGTAGCTCACAAATTGTTGCCGATTTTGTTGCTCGCAAGAGCGGCGTTATTGCGGGTATTGAAATGGCTCAGGGAGTTTTAGAAGAAGTTGGGCTCAGAGATATTGCACTTTTCGTTCACGATGGAGAAAGTGTGAGGTCAGGAAAAGTTCTATTGACAGTTCGTGGAGATACTCGTGCGATTTTACTTGCAGAGCGCACTACGCTTAATTTCTTAGGACATCTCAGCGGTATTGCAACTCTTACTCGCGCATGGGTCGATGCAATAGATGGAACATCATGCAAAGTTCGAGATACGAGAAAAACCACACCTGGAATGCGATTACTGGAGAAAGCTGCAGTTGTAGCTGGTGGTGGAACGAATCATCGATTGAGTTTGAGCGATGCTGCGCTGATAAAAGATAATCACATCGCAGCGGCAGGAAGTATTACTGCTGCTTTTATGAAGGTGCGCGAAAAGTATCCAACGTCGGAGATCGAAATTGAAGTAGATACTTTGGAACAATTACAAGAAGTATTACCCCTCAAGCCTGACCTTATTCTGCTCGACAATATGAGCATTGAAGAATGCAAGCAGGCGGTATCTATTACTAAAGGAGCGGCAAAGCTAGAGGCATCTGGCGGGCTAAGTATTGAGAATGCAAGAGCATATGCAGCGACTGGCGTGGATTACTTGGCTGTTGGTGCACTTACACATTCAGCACCAAATTTTGATATCGGTTTAGATTTTAGAGAGGTATAAGAAGATGTTACTTACAATCGACGTTGGAAACACCAACACTGTTTTGGGAATTTTTGATGAGTCGGATCTCCTTCGCTCTTGGCGAGTAAAGACTGATCCACGTTCAACAGCAGATGAGTTGTGGTTGCAATACAAAGCCCTCGTTGAAGGTTATGAAATTACAGGCCTTGCTATTTGTTCAACAGTTCCAGCAACTCTTCGCGAACTTCGCCACATGATAGATGACTATTTTGCAGAAATCCGCGTAACAATTGTTGAACCTGGAATCAAAACTGGCGTGCCTCTATTGGTCGATAATCCAAAAGAAATTGGCGCAGATCGCATCGTCAATACTCTTGCAGCTCACACTTTGTATGGTGGTCCAGCCATTGTTGTTGATTTCGGAACATCAACGAATCTTGATGTTGTATCACCCAAAGGCGAGTTTCTCGGTGGAGCACTTGCACCTGGAATTGAAATATCAGTCGACGCTCTTGCAGCTCGCGCCGCACAACTTCGAAAAGTGGAATTAGTAAAGCCAAAGAATGTAATTGGCAAGAACACAGTTGAAGCTCTTCAATCAGGAACTATTTTTGGTTTTGCCGGCCAAGTTGATGGACTCGTAGATCGCATCACTGCTGAACTCCTTGAAACGTATTCAGAAAAGCCACACGTAATTGCAACAGGTGGCCTAGCGCCGTTGATTTTCGGTGTTGCAGAAACGATTGACCATTACGAGCCAGATTTGACGCTGATTGGACTGCGCCTGATTCACGAACGAAATGCTTGAGTCGCTAGACTCACCACATTATGAGCGCAGATAACACACCAATTGAGGATGACCTTCCTGAGCAATTGAGGATTCGCCGCGAAAAGCGTGCAGGCCTCATTGAGCGCGGAATTGAGCCATACCCAGTATCTGTTGCTCGCACAAAGAGTTTGAAAGATATCCGCGAGAAATACACATCACTCGATATCGATGTTGCAACCGGTGATATTGAAAGTCTGACTGGGCGAATTATTTTCAAGCGCGATACAGGAAAGTTATGTTTTGCAACACTTCGCGAAGGTGATGGAACAGAACTTCAAGCAATGTTTTCACTAGATAAAGTCGGAGAAGAACAACTTGATTCATGGAAATCAGATATTGATTTAGGTGACATTGTTAGCGTGACAGGTGAGATCATCTCTTCAAAACGTGGCGAACTATCGGTTCTAGCTAACTCGTGGTCACTTGCTGCGAAATCGTTGCGTCCGCTGCCAAACGAACACAAACCGATGTCTGAAGAGACTCGCGTTCGTATGCGTTATGTCGACCTCATTGTTCGCCCAGAGGCACGCGCTTATGCGCGTCTTCGCCCAACTGTTTTGCGTTCATTACGCGAAACATTTCATAATCAAGATTTTATTGAAGTAGAAACACCAATGCTTCAGGTTATGCATGGTGGAGCGGCAGCACGTCCATTCAAATCTTTTAGCAATGCCTATGACATGGATCTTTACTTACGTATTGCACCCGAATTATTTTTGAAGCGATGCGTCGTTGGTGGAATTGAACGCGTATTTGAAATCAATAGAAACTTTAGAAATGAAGGCGCCGATTCATCACACTCACCAGAGTTTGCAATGATTGAGAGCTATCAGGCTTATGGTGATTGGCGCTCAATTGCAGATCTGACTCGCACACTGATTCAAAATGCTGCAATGGCCATTTCTGGTTCACATGTTGTAACTCATCATGATGGTCGCCAAGCAAATTTAGGTGGTCAGTGGAAAGAAATTTCACTTTACGAAGCTATTTCTCAAGGTGTAGGCGAAAACGTTACAGCCCTTACTCCTATTGAAGAATTGAAGAAGCACGCTACAAAACTAGGCATAAAGATTGATCCAAAATGGGTAACAGGAAAGCTTGCTGAAGAGATTTTTGAACATGTTGCGAGAGAACAATTGATTGAACCTACATTTGTTATGGGTTTCCCAGTTGATACATCACCACTTGTTCGAGCACATCGCGAATTACCTGGTGTTGCAGAAAAATGGGATCTCTATGTTGACGGTTTTGAACTGGCAACTGGTTACTCTGAACTTGTTGATCCTGTTGTTCAACGCGAACGTTTAGTAGAGCAAGCACAACTTGGCGCAAAGGGCGATCTTGAAGCAATGCAAGTTGATGAAGATTTCTTACGCGCAATGGAATTTGCGATGCCACCAACAGGTGGAATGGGAATGGGCCTGGATCGTTTATTGATGGCACTAACTGGACTTGGTATCCGCGAAACAATTCTCTTCCCACTAGTAAAGCCGGAAGAATAATAAATGTCGTTAGAGATTCGCCCCGCTAGAACTTCAGATGTAAAAGGGATTCGCGCACTTATTGATTCCTACGCACCCGAAGGTCGACTGCTATCAAAAGAGACAGTTACTCTTTATGAGAGCACGCAAGAATTTACTGTTGCGCTAAAAGATGGCGTCGTTGTTGGATGTGGAGCGCTACATATTCTTTGGGAAGACTTGGCTGAAGTTCGCACAGTTGCAGTAACGCAAGAATTACAGGGAACTGGAATCGGCAACCAAATTATGGAAGCGATAACAGCACGTGCAAAAAACATCGGTGTGAAAAGAATTTTTTGCTTAACATTTGAAACGCAATTTTTTGGTCGTCATGGATTTGAAATTATTGATGGCACCCCAGTTGAACCCGATGTATATGCCGAACTTCTACGCTCCTACGATGCCGGTATCGCCGAATTCCTCGATCTCGAATCGGTGAAGCCAAATACATTGGGCAATACCCGCATGCTCAAAAAACTCTAGATTTAGCCATATCTCGGGCATAAGTAGCCCATATCTGGGGTTATAGAAGTCAGAAGCTATCCGCCTCGCGTGCCTATGCATGTGGGTATTAGGCTTAGAGCCACGAACCATGAATGAGGAGCCCGCCGATGTTTGAGCGCTTTACCGACCGAGCTAGACGTGTAGTCGTGCTTGCCCAAGAAGAGGCACGCATGCTCAATCACAATTACATCGGTACTGAGCACATACTTCTTGGCCTCATTCACGAAGGCGAAGGCGTTGCAGCTAAAGCGCTCGAATCCATGGGCATCTCACTTGAGGGCGTACGCGCACAAGTAGAAGAAATTATTGGTCAAGGTCAACAAGCACCTAGTGGTCATATTCCATTTACACCTCGTGCAAAAAAAGTTTTGGAACTCTCGCTTCGTGAAGCACTTCAACTTGGTCATAATTACATCGGAACAGAACATATTTTGCTTGGACTTATCCGTGAGGGCGAAGGCGTTGCTGCTCAAGTATTAGTAAAACTTGGTGCCGACCTCAATCGCGTTCGCCAACAAGTAATTCAATTACTCTCTGGTTACCAAGGAAAAGAAGCAGTTGCTTCAAATGGTCCAGCTGAAGGAACACCATCTACATCATTAGTTCTTGATCAATTTGGTCGCAACCTCACACAAGCAGCACGTGAAGGAAAGCTTGATCCAGTAATTGGTCGCGAGACAGAGATTGAACGCGTGATGCAGGTACTTTCACGTCGTACAAAAAATAATCCCGTTCTCATCGGTGAGCCAGGTGTTGGAAAGACTGCAGTTGTAGAAGGACTTGCACAAGCAATTGTGAAAAATGATGTTCCAGAAACATTGAAAGATAAGCAGCTCTATTCACTCGATCTCGGTGCGCTCGTTGCAGGTAGCCGCTACCGTGGAGATTTCGAAGAGCGCCTCAAGAAAGTTCTCAAAGAGATCAAAACTCGCGGCGACATCATTCTATTTATTGACGAAATTCACACACTTGTTGGTGCAGGAGCAGCAGAGGGCGCAATTGATGCAGCGAGCATCTTGAAGCCAATGCTTGCCCGAGGTGAGTTACAAACAATTGGTGCAACAACTCTTGACGAGTATCGCAAGCACCTCGAAAAAGATGCTGCACTTGAGCGTCGCTTCCAACCAATTCAAGTGAAAGAGCCATCAGTTGCTCACACAATTGAAATTTTGCGTGGACTTCGTGATCGCTACGAAACACACCACCGCGTCTCAATTACTGATGGTGCGCTATCAGCTGCTGCAAATATGGCTGATCGTTATATTTCAGATCGATTCTTGCCAGATAAGGCGATTGACCTTATTGATGAAGCAGGATCACGTCTTCGCATCAAGCGCATGACTGCACCTGCAGAACTTCGCGAATTCGATGAAAAAATTGCTAGCGCTCGCAAAGAGAAGGAATCAGCCATCGATGGCCAAGATTTCGAACTTGCAGCATCACTTCGCGATAAGGAAAAGACACTTATCATCGAGAAGCAAGAAGCAGAGAAGCATTGGAAAGCAACTGATCTCGACAAGGTAACTGAAGTCGATGAAGAACTTATTGCACAAGTACTGTCTGCATCAACTGGTATTCCAGTATTCAAGTTGACTGAAGAAGAGACTGCTCGACTACTTCGCATGGAAGATGAATTGCATCGCCGTGTTATTGGTCAAGACCAAGCAATCAAAGCGCTATCACAAGCAATTCGCCGTACACGCGCAGGATTGAAAGATCCAAAGCGCCCAGGTGGATCATTTATTTTTGCTGGCCCATCAGGTGTTGGTAAGACGGAGCTTTCACGAACACTTGCTTCATTCTTATTTGGTGATCAAGATGCACTTATTCAACTTGATATGTCTGAATATTCAGAGCGTCACACCGCATCACGACTCTTCGGTGCACCTCCAGGATATGTTGGATATGACGAAGGTGGACAACTCACTGAGAAAGTTCGTCGTCGTCCATTCTCTGTTGTTCTCTTTGATGAAATTGAAAAGGCCCACCCAGATATCTTCAACTCACTCTTACAGGTATTAGAAGATGGTCGCCTAACAGATGCGCAAGGTCGCACTGTTGACTTCAAAAATACTGTCATCATCATGACTACAAACCATGGTACTCGCGATATTTCAAAGAGTCTCGGTCTTGGCTTTGCAAATAGCGATGATGATCTAACAAATTATGAGCGCATGAAGGGCAAAGTAAGTGATGAACTCAAGACTCACTTCCGCCCAGAATTCCTCAACCGTATCGATGACATCATCGTCTTCCACCAGTTGTCGAAGGATCAAATTATTCAAATTGTTGATCTCATGGTTGCAAACCTTGATGAGCGTTTGCGCGCAAAAGATATGGGAATCGAACTTACGACTGCTGCTAAGCAATTACTTGCAGCGCGTGGATACGACCCACTTATGGGCGCTCGTCCATTGCGTCGCACAATTCAACGTGAAATCGAAGATGCGCTCTCAGAGCGAATCCTCTTTGGCGAACTTAAAGCCGGCGAAATTATTGTTGTAGATGTTGAAGGTGAAGGAGCAGAAGCGAAATTCACATTCGTGGGAGCGCCGAAGACAACTATGCCTGATTCACCAGAAAATCTTGCCGAAGCACCAAGCGCCTAATTATTGAGGAAGTCTAAATCGAGAGCGAGATTGCTCTTGGATTAGATGATCCGCTAGAAGTTTCTCTAGAGCTTTTTCAACTTGAGACTCTTCTGGCCACAATTTCTTGATTGCACTGAGTGTAAGCGATTCATTTTCTCGAAGTGCTTGCACAACAGTTCCGCGACATTTGCGATCTGTTCCGTGCCAATCTTGTGATTTTCTAACTAATTCTGTTTGCGGATATCCATTCTTACGCCACTTACATTGAGAAATTACCGGGCAATCATTACATGATGGGTTCTTCGATGTGCAGATAAGTGCGCCAAGTTCCATCGTTGCAGCAGCCCAATTATCAGCGTTTACGCGGGGGAGAATAGATAAACGTGATTCTCGTTCGCGCACCGTTGGGCTAGAAGTTGGATGTTCTTTACCATCCAATACGCGCACTAACACGCGCCTAATATTTACATCCATGACTAATGTATTTGTGCCAAATGCAAATGCACTTATTGCAGCTGCCGTGTAGTCACCAATCCCAGGAAGCGATCGTAGAACTTCTTCGTTTTCTGGTACTTCATTGTTGAAATCACGAGCAATAATTTTCGCGCTCTCATGTAGTCGCAGTGCGCGACGTGGATAACCGAGCCTGCCCCATGCAGTAATTACTTGCGCAGGAGTTGCTTTTGCTAACTCTGCTGGCGTTGGCCAACGCTCCATCCATTCAATCCATTTAGGTAGTACGCGCGCAACAGGTGTCTGTTGCAACATAAATTCACTCACCATTACACCCCATGGTGTAGTAGCCCGCCATGGAAGTTCACGTTTATTTTTTGCAAACCATTGTGTAATTGGTTTTTCTAACGAATTCATTCCCCTGAAATTTTTACCCTTTGAAGCGCTTGATCAAGGCGCGATACTTCAACAATTTCCATTCCAGCAATTTTTACATCAGAGCCTGCAGGGACAAGTGCGCGCTTGAAACCAAGTCGGAATGCCTCTTGTAAGCGACGGTCTACACCACTAATTTTGCGAATCTCACCAGCAAGGCCAACTTCACCAATTGCAACAAGGTCTGCAGGTAGTGCTAATCCTTTTGCAGCGGAAGCAACTGCGAGAGCGAGTGCAAGGTCGGCAGCAGGTTCAGCCATTTTTATTCCGCCAACCGTTGCTGCATAAACATCGCGGCCACCAATTTTTATTGCTGCGCGAAGTTCGAGAACCGCAAGTGTCATGGATGTGCGTGCAGAATCTAAACCGCTGACAACGCGACGTGCATTACCAAAATCATTATCGCGACCTTGGCTAACAAGTGCCTGAATTTCAGCCAGTAATGGTCTGCGACCTTCTAGAGTTACTGTTACGCAGGTTCCAGGTACTGGTTCTGCATGGCGTGATGTGAATAAACCTGTTGGATCTAAAACACTTGTAATTCCAGTATCGCTAAGTTCAAAGCAACCAACTTCATCGCTGGCACCAAAACGATTCTTAATTGCACGAATCAAGCGAAGACGAGAGTGACGCTCGCCCTCAAATTGCAGAACAACATCAACGATATGTTCGAGCAGACGAGGGCCTGCGATAGATCCATCTTTTGTAACGTGTCCGACTAATAAAAGAGTTATATCGCGCTCTTTGCAGATACGAATCAGCGCACCGGCAACTTCGCGAACTTGAGTAACTCCACCAGGAGCGCCATCTGCTGCAGCGCTTCCAATTGTTTGCACACTATCGATAATGAGCAATTGTGGTTTTACCGAATCAATATGTGAAATAACTGCGCCAAGATCATTTTCAGATGCAAGAAATAACTGTGGATCTACTGCTTTGATGCGTTCTGCACGTAAACGAACTTGCGAAGCAGATTCTTCACCACTTACATATAAGACTGGAATAGAACGTGATGCAGTTTGCGCAGCAACTGCTAGAAGTAGCGTTGATTTACCAACACCCGGTTCACCTGCAACAAGAATTGCAGCGCCAGGAACTAAGCCGCCACCAAGCACGCGATCAAGTTCAGAAACACCAGTTGGTTTTGCACTTGCAGCAGAGAGATCAACATCGCCAATAGGAGTTGCTTTATGAGTTACTGCGCCAGGAACAAGTGATAAACGCTTTGGCGCTGCAATTTCTTCAACGCTTCCCCATGCTTGGCATTCCCCGCAACGACCGACCCATTTTTGTGAGTTCCAACCACATTCCGTACAGCGGAAGGGATCTTTTTCAACTTTGGCCATAGGTAGAGCCTAGAGCGAATTGCTTACTTCTGTGCAGCCAGAGTTGCGGGATGTTGGATAACAAAGAGGGGGAGTGAACGCTTCTGCGCATCGAGAATTCCAGCTATGCGTGCATCACAGTGCTTGGCCAAGATTGCATATGCGCCATCACCCATCAAGGCCATGAGTTCGGCTTTGTTAGAAATATAAACAGGTTCACTTCCAACATGTGCCTCAGTATTACTTGTGCAATACCAATCAAAATCATCTCCACCATCGCCCCATGCAAGACGCTCATATTCACCAATAACAGTAACTGAATATTCACGCTCTCCAACTTCGCGAGTTTCAAAACTACGACGAAGTGGTAATTGCCAACAAACATCTGGCTTTGTATCTACAAAGTGAATGTTTTTCTTCTGCGCAAGGTGGTGAAGCACGCAACCAAATGATCCAGTGAAACCGTCGGCCTCATATCCTTTTCGATTTAGAAAAATACATGATCCTTCAACGCGACGAGTTTTGCGTTCATCATCTTCATCTTTTTCACTAATACGTAAATCTCCGCCAGCTTTCTTTGGGCGTGCCTCGTCATAGAACTGCCACATCTCTGGAGTCAGGAATGCTGCAGCTTTTTGAACGCGATTCTCATCGTCTTTATCTGAATACATTGCACCTTCAGTGCAACAACCAGCATTAGGTTGATTTTTGAATACTCCTTGGCAGCCATCACCATAAATACAGGTCCAGAAAGATGTAAGCCATGTGAGGTCACATTTGAAAATACCTTCTGCATCATTGGGATCAGCGAATTCAACCCAATCACGTGCAAAGCCTGGCTTTATCTCGGACATAGTGGCAGAGCCTACGGGTTTACTCCGAAATACGCACATCCGTAGAAATGCATTCGATACTCTTACCTCATGAAAGTTGGAGTAATCGGCGCAGGGGTAATGGGTGAGGCGCTAATTACTGCACTAATTTCTTATGGAGTTAATGCCAAAGAGATCACAATCTCTGAAAAACGAACTGATCGCGCAGATGAACTTGTATCTCGCTACGGAATAAGTGTTGAAGAGCTCTCCAATAATGTTTCAGCTAGTGACATCCTCCTCCTTGTCGTAAAACCACAGGATATGGCTGATGTTTTGGCACAAATCAGCCCATACGTGATGGCATCTACGACTGTTGTTTCATTTGCAGCAGGCAAGAAAATCGATTTCATAACATCAGGACTAGGTGGTGCCACACCTGTGATTCGGGTAATGCCAAATACACCGACACTCGTTGGTGCAGGAATGGCTGCAATTTCTGTTGGCACAGGAGTCTCATCGACTCATAAGGATTTTGTTGCTGGCTTTCTTGCTGCAACTGGAAAAGTTGTGGAAGTAAAAGAAGAGTTACAAGATGCCGTAACGGCAACAAGTGGGTCAGGACCCGCCTATTTCTTTGCATTTGTTGAAGCGATGATTGACGGTGCAATGGCACTTGGTCTATCCAAAGAAGTTGCAACAGAACTGACAGTTCAAACTTTTGTGGGATCAGCAAAGTTACTTCAAGAATCTGACAAAAGTGCGACTACTTTGCGTGAAAACGTAACGAGCCCAAATGGCACTACAGCTGCAGCGCTTGCATCGTTTTCCGCCAATGATTTATCAAAGCTTGTCGGACAAGCTATGGAATCGGCACGAAATCGCTCTATTGAACTTGCTTAGTCGCTCTGTGAAAAAACTGCTCGCAATTCTTCTAGTTTTACCAATTCTCTTTGCCCCTACTTCATTTGCTGCTCCAAAGAAAATTAGTGTTACGCCACTGAAATTTATTACCGATGTAGGAAATAACATTGATTTTGCCGGTTTAGTTCTCTCTCAATCGAATATCGTAATTTTTGGCTCAACCTCTGAACTATCAGGCAGTGCGGCATTTGTGCGAGCAATCGATAAAACGGGTATTCAACAATGGAAACTTTCATTAGATGCCGGTGCAGAAGAGATTGCAACTGCTGGAATAACTGATGCAGCAGGCAACATTTGGATTGCCGGCTCGTTTTCACCTACGCCGACGCAGACTGTAGAAACCGCAACCGTAACTCCTTCGGTGAATCCAGATGAAGTAATCAATGAACCAGTTCAGCCAATTCGTGAGGATATGAATTATGTAGGAATCTGGAAAGTTTCTCCTCAAGGAGATGTACTTAGTAGTTTTAATTTGAAATTGGATTATCCAGCGCTGATAACCTCAATCGCAGTTGATAATGCCGGAGTAAGCCTTGCCGGTCTTACTAATGTGGGAAAAGGCAATGTGGGCATACTTGTTAATTGTTCTAGCGCAGGAGTTTGCAATACTCCAATATTTATAGGAACAAGAGATACATCTCTTGATGGAGTTATTCGGATAAGTGATGGCGCTCAAATAGTTATCGGAAGTAGTACTGAAACAATTCTTGATAAGAAAGTTCAAGGCCTGCGGGATGGAATTATTGTAAGCGTTGCTAAAACTGGAAAGATTTCTAAAGTAATTAGAAGCTCGGCTGCAAAAGCGAGCCGTAATTGGTCAAGCGCGACGAACACCTTGTTCTTTGGTGGCGAAGTGATTACAGGTAAGAAGATCGAGAGTTCAGTAACAAAGTTTTCGAACACTTTTACGCCCACCTGGACATATCGTTTTGCATCTACGGGTGCAGTCTTCAATGCCGTTGGCCCATCAAAATCTCACTATTCCTTCTTTGCATCCACCTCTGTTATTACAAATATTTCAGGATGGAATCCAAAGCGTGCCAGTGGATTAGTTATTGCTTTTGACAGTAAAGGTGCAATTACGGGGGCGTATAGCGCGGCTGCACTCGTACTGCCACGTGCCATGGCATATTCGAAGGATCTGGGCCTCGTTGTTGCAGGTGTAAGCGGAGATACCGTTTCGATTTTTAACCTCATTTCAAGGTAACCTAACCACCTTGCACCTGCCTGGTGTAGACGAGATTAAGAGAAAGCGTGACATATGGGTTCCGTAATCAAGAAGCGACGCAAGCGCATGGCGAAGAAGAAGCATAAGAAACTTCTTAAGAAGACTCGCATTCAGCGCCGCAACGCTAAGTAGTAGTTACGGCTTTAGCAAAGATAACTTGCCATTCACGCTAGCAAGTAAATATTTAACTCTAGACACAGTAACCCAGGCCATTTTCAATGGTTCTGGGTTTTGTGCTGTAGTAACTAGTTTGATTCCAGATGAACTAGCTTTCGAATAATCAAGAACGCATATTCGATCTTCACAGCCGAATGCGAGCTCTTTACCATCAGATGCAAAAGTTGCACCAGGGGTACCGAAAGTGCCACCAGAACTTTGAGAGATATATGTTGGAGCCCCAAGTAGTACCCAGCGTATGTTCTCTGCCTTTGGAATCGAAAGAACAGAGGCAGTCATCCATGTTGCTTGAATTCCATTTGAAACTTTAGCAAGTGAAACATCGTAGCCTGCGACAGCAACGGCTCCGTCAGTAAAATCTAATGATTTATAGCTCCATGTATTCTCATCTAAACCAGTTCGGGTTGCAACGCGTACAGCTCCAGAAGTTGCTTCTTTCTTCTGATTTACAATTAGTACAGAGTCATAAATAACATATGTTGTTCCAGCATCTCCAAGTGCACGCAAGTGAAAAGCAACATCGCCTGTAGTGCGGCCATCAGTCTTACGATCACCATCGACAAGTTCGTAGTTCCATTCTTCGCCCTTCTTCTTTACTGCTCCAAGAAGGATTCCTTGACTTTCATCACGATAAAAAACCTGAATTCCAGAGGTACTTGCTACACAGGCATTTGAAACACTGACATCACTATTTCCTTTTACACGAATTGGATCTTCAAAGTTATTGAGTAATGGTGCATTTCCATCCACTATTTCAAAAGTAAATTTCTTTCCATCATATGTGGCATAGCGCAAATCTTTATCTACTGAATCACTGTAGAAAATATGTAGGAGTTGTTTAGTTCCAGCCCCATTGACACACATTGATATTTGCCCAGTAATTGGATTCTTTGTGCGTCCCGCCGTACCGCCCGTTCCATCAACAGTGATTTTTTTCCAAACTTTCCCATTGAGCATTGCCAATTTGAGTGCACCGCTCTTTGAATCTGTATACGCAAGCGTTGGCACAGTATTAAACGTTGCGCTCGTTGCACTTTTTCCATCGGCCGTACTATCAATAACTGTTGCTTTCCATGCCGATTGTGGAACAACAGATTCCGTCTGCGCCGAATTTGATGAACCAATTGAGTTGATAGCGTAGACAGAGAATGAATATGAAGTTCCATTTTTCAAACCAGTCATGAGCACAGGGCTAGTAATTGATTTTTTCTCTTGACCGGTTTTGAGATTTTTGACCACGTATGTACTGATCTGTGCAGTGCGCATATTTACGGGTGCATCAAAAGTCACAATTGCACTTGAATCCGAGACGAGCGCACGGACATTTCGCGGTGTTTGTGGAATTACAGTTGCAATTCCAACAGGAGGTTTGTTGCGAATATCTTCCATCATTGCAAGTAATAGCGGTCCTGGATCATGAAAGACTTCACCAGCATCAAGATTCGGTGTCATAACGGAATCAAAACCTGAATTCAAAAAAGTCTTTTCATCTAAATGGCTAACAGAGGATCCAGCTTCATATGGATTTGGAGTAAAGAGTTTTGGTTTGACACCACCATTTACTTTTGTAGCAATTGGCCCGCCCCAGACCAATTCATTTTGTAGCGCGGTTCCAAGTTCAAGTGATGGAGACGCTAAATCTGCTAAGCGAGTCCCATCTGGAGTTTGTGTGTATGCATCAAATGGAGTGGGTTGATCGATACTTCCGTAACCAAAGTAAGAGTCATATGAATTATTTGAGAGAAATCCAAGTCCATGTGCAAGTTCATGGAGCATTACAGACTCAAGATCGTATTCACGAGTAGTTGGTTTACTGTCACCGCGCTGGTTCCAAGACGCAGTGGAATTCACTTGAATAATGATTTCGGAGGAAACTTTATCTAAATCCTTTTTCGCAAGTGCATTTGCTAATGCAGATGGATACCAGAGCGATGCATCGGGAGCGCCTTCAAAACCTGAGTAGTAATTACCTGGACGCGCACTTCCCAGAACTCCCCATGAGGAGGAGCGGCCCCAGGTTGCTTCAACGGTTATTGGTACCGATGATTGAAAATTTGCAGCCCAAACATCAATTGCTGCTTGAACTTCAATCTTGGCCCACTCTGGAAAATTTTTGTAATTGACTACAAATTTGGATTTTGCATCAATATTTGCGGAGCGAGGCTTGGAGGTAGAAGTTGCATGGACGCTATTTGCGGGTGACGTTCCTGCATATGTGTAACCCCACACAGTAGAAGGTGCAACTCGAACGAGGGCCTGCGCGGGTGCACCGAGAAAAATTCCAGCAAAGAGCGCAGCAACGAGTGTCGCACTGCCTACTCTTCTGCCGAATAGATTTCGCATATTGGCACACGGTATCAGGATGAGATGATTTACCAATGGCCCCTAACCCGCAAGAAGAGTTCTCTAAGGCAATTGACAGGATTCATAACGAAGCAAAGCCTGTTATTGACTTTTCAGGCACTTCGTCTCGTCGAGAAGCAACGCTAGATGAGGCGAGACAAGAGTTAGCACAGTCGATTAGCAGAATTACACATTCTCTATTTTCGAAAAAGTATGGACCTTTGGTTGGCACAGTAACTGAGAGCACTGTTGTTGCAGTTCTCAAAGATGTTGAAAATAATGTTTATCGTGCAAAAGGTGATGTCACATTAGTTGTGCAAGAGCTATTGGAGCGTGTGATGGGTAGCAGAAAAACTAAATGACAGTCGTAACTGTTTATTCACGAACTGGATGCCATCTTTGTCACGATGCAATTGAATTACTTGAAACTATGAAGGATGAACTTGAATTCTCGATTGATGTCATTCTCATTGATGGCAATCCAGAGTTAGAGAAGCTATATGGAGAAAAGATTCCTGTCACACAGATTGATGGCCAGCATCATGATTTTTGGAGAATAGATTCTGAAAGATTTAGATCTTCTCTTTTGAAATATCGTCAGCATCAATAATTGTGTAGGAATAGCCCTGCTCAGCAAGGAAGCGTTGTCTGTTTTGCGCAAAATCTTGATCAATTGTGTCTCGCGAAACAAGTGAATAAAAAGTAGCGCTGCGACCATCTGATTTCGGACGCAAGATACGACCAAGGCGTTGTGCTTCTTCTTGACGTGATCCAAATGCACCAGATACTTGAATTGCAATTGTCGCATCTGGTAAATCAATAGAAAAGTTTGCAACCTTTGAAACAACAAGTGTTGTAAGTTCGCCAGTTCTAAACATATTGAATAGTCGCTCGCGCTCTTTTACAGGCGTGTCACCCTTAATAACAGGTACACCTAAGACTTCAGATAATTCATCGAGTTGAGTTATGTATTGTCCAATAACCAAAATCTGCTCACCTGCATGCTTTTTTACTAAAGTTTCTACAACATTGCGCTTTGTACGAGTCGTGGCGCAGTAGCGGTAACGTTCTTCAGGTTCTGCAGTTGCATAGAGCAATCTCTCTTCTTCAGTGAGATTGACACGAACTTCAATACATTCAGCGGGTGCGATATATCCCTGTGATTCAATCTCTTTCCAAGGAACGTCATAACGCTTTGGCCCGATTAGTGAGAAAACTTCACCTTCCATGCCATCTTCGCGTACTAGCGTTGCAGTCAGACCTAAACGACGTCGAGACTGAATATCTGCAGTAAAGCGGAAAATTGGTGCAGGTAATAAGTGCACTTCATCATAAATTATTAATCCCCAGTCGTGAGTATCAAAGAGATCTAAATGGGCGTACACACCATTCTTCTTCTTTGTCATTACTTGATACGTTGCAATGGTTACGGGGCGAATCTCTTTCTTAGCACCTGAATATTCACCAATCTCA
Source organism: Actinomycetota bacterium (assembly GCA_026392845.1). Taxonomy (GTDB): domain Bacteria; phylum Actinomycetota; class Actinomycetes; order Nanopelagicales; family Nanopelagicaceae; genus Planktophila. Next base: position 4,844 of record JAPLBJ010000052.1, on the reverse strand, counting down.
TCTTCAGTTAATGTGGTGCGCTTTAGAAGTTCCTCGCGCCATTGGCGCGCAGCAACAGTATTCGTTACGAGAATGAGTGTTGTTGCCTTTGCGTGAGCCATAGCTGCAGCACCAACAATTGTTTTACCTGCGCCGCAAGGAAGAACAACAACGCCACTGCCGCCATGCCAAAAACCTTCAGCTGCTAGCTCTTGATAAGGGCGAATCTTCCAATCATTTTGCACAAGTGAAATTTCATGCGCTTCGCCATCGACATATCCGGCAAAGTCTTCTGCTGGCCAACCAAGTCGAAGGAGTGATTGTTTGATTGCACCTCGTTGGTTTGCAAAGACAACGATTGTTTCGTCATCAATGCGTGGCCCAAGTAAAGGGGCTATTTTTTTAGCTCGGATAACTTCTTCCAGAACTGCCGTATCTGTTGTCACTAAAATCAACCCGTGAACTGGATCTGCTTCTAGGCGCAAGCGTCCGTAACGAGACATTGTCTCTGCAACATCTACAAGTATTGAATGTGGAACCGCATAACGTGAGTACTTAATAAGCACATCAATTACCTGTTCGGCATCATGTCCTGCTGCTCGCGCATTCCATAGGCCCAGATTTGTCAGGCGGTATGTGTGAATATGTTCTGGAGATCTTTCAAGTTCAGCGAACGGAGCAATGGATCGACGACATTCCGTGCTTAGGGGATGATCAATATCTAAGAGAAGTGTCTTATCGCTTTGAACAATGAGTGGACCATCAGTCATTGAGTAAATCCTTTATGAGTGCGTGTAAGAGTGCACTTCGCTCTTCAAGTCGTGATGTATCTATCCATTCATTTGCTGCGTGCGCTCCGCCACCAATTGCGCCTAATCCATCTAGAACTTTTGCACCCGCTGCAGCTGCAAAGTTTCCATCACTCGCTCCGCCAACAGAGGCATGACCAAGTGCAGGTATTCCTATGGTCTTTGCAGCTTTCTCAGCACGTTCGTATAGTTCTAAGGTTGCACTGGTTTCTAAAGGTGGGCGATTAAAACCACCAGTGACAACAATGCGAGCTTCTGAATTCTCGGGTGTAAATGCTTTGATTGCAGCGTCGAGTCGTTCAAACTCTTTCATTGAATAAGAACGTATATCAACATCGAGAGTTGCAAGATCTGGAACTGTGTTCGTTGTATTTCCACTGCGCAACATTGTTGGAACAACCGTTGTTCCATGCTCTGCACTCTCAAGTGCCTTCAGTGCTAAAACAATTCGAGCAACTTCAACTGTTGCGTTGATTCCTTTTTCAGGTTCTAATCCTGCATGAGATGCACGACCGTGAATATTGATTTGGTACATCGCAGTACCTTTACGTCCTATTTTTACTTTGCCATCAAGGCTTGCTTCTAAAACAAGTACTACTTGCGCCTTTGATGAAATATCTTTTATAAATGCTTTCGATGTCGCGCTACCTGTTTCTTCATCAGTTGTTGCTACAAGTGCAACGGAGCCTTCAATTCCTTTGAGTGCAAAGAGTGCTTGGATAAATCCGGCTTTCATATCGAAGACTCCAGGTCCACGCGCAACATTTCCCTCAACGCTCCACAGTGGTGTAAAAGAATTATGCGGCCACACTGTATCGAGGTGCGCCAAAAGAATAACTTTTGGTTGCGTTGCTCCCCACCAAAAAACAGGGCGACCTTGAACTTCTTGGATCTGTGCGGGAGATCCGAGAACTTTTGCAGCTATATCACTCGCAGTTGCTACAACTTTGCGACAAGCAGATAAGTCATCAGTTGGTGATTCAACTTTTACGAGTGTCTCTATCTCTGCAAGCATGGAGTCAATTCTGCCGTATTGGGCATCACTCTGGTGGCTCATAATGGCGCCACACCTGTTATGCGAGGAATTCTGAAGGTTTGGAGTTCGCCAGTAGCGTGATCGCGCGCAATAAGTGAACCAGCACTAACTTTGAGCGGGTCAATAATTCGATGTGAAACAGAGCCATTGTTATCGGCATAACCAATTGATAGCGATTGGCCCTTCTCAATGTATTGAGTAAGTAAATCTAATGTTTCATTTGCAGATGTACGCGGTAATGAACCGAGGGCGTTATTTGCAATAGAGCGCAGATGTGTTTGACGATGGCTAGATTTTTCACCAGTCCTGAGTGCGCGAATTGCTGCACCAAGACTCTCTTTTGTCGGAGTTTCTATTTCACCAATAACACGAGGAGGTCGAGGTTTTGTAACTGCGCGGTTAGTTCGCGGCCCAGTAAGCATGATGCCATTGGCGGATTCACCTGCAGGCAAGTAACCAGCCTCACGTAAAAGCCGCATGGCATCTGTTGCATCGTGATCACAAATAAGTACCTCTGGTGCGATTCTCCGTAATGAAAGTACATCTAACTTCTTATCCGCAATTATTTGCGCAATAAGTGCTGAATCTTCACAACGAATAAATGATGACGTATTTCCAACTCGCAGTTTTCCATGTTTCTTTGCGACATCAGCAATTAGATATTCCAATGGCTGCGGCATAGGAGTTTTTGAAACTTTCTTCAAAAAGCTACTTATCTCTTCACCGGTCTTGCCATGATCGAGTGTTCTTCGAATAGTTGATTCACTGAAACGATAAACAGTTGCTCCGCCACGACTTTCAATATCGGCCATGATTGCAAGGGCTCCAGATATCTCGTGCTCAAGAGGCCCTGGCGCAATAGCTGTGTTATCGCCTTGAATCAATATGTGATCAACTGTTTTAGGTAGATCCGCATCAATAATCTCTAGATCTTCACCATCTATAAATGCTTTTCCATATTTGGAGAGCGCACCCTGTCCTGTGATTCCTAGCCATTCGGCTTCACGCAAACTCCATTCAACAAGTTCTTCTTGAAGTGATGAATTTCGTCGCACTGGAGCACGCCATGAAAAGAGTTCTCTGAATGATTCTTTACTTGGTGCAATTGAAGCGTTCTCTTTCAATAATTCAAGAGTAAGCGTGCGTACACGAGTGGCATTGACGCGATCTAATTCGGGTCCTAGTGCTGCAATATTTTTAGATTCTACGCGGCCAACTAATCCGCTAACTCGAGATGTAATAAGCCATTGGCTCGCAATCTGTTGCCAACGAGCTCCTGGCGTTTGCATCAACCAGATATCAAATTTATTACTTGGCAAAATTTGATCATCAGCATTGATTGCAATGAGCGAGGATAAATATGCAAGTTCTGCAATAAACGCGGTGCAACTTTCATCTACCCCTAAATGTTGAGATGCAACCTTGAGATCACGAACACCTAAACCGCCCGCACGCAATGAATCAGCCGGTTCCTCAGCCCAGAAATTAAGTAGTTCTTCTACCCATCGCAGGACAGTTGAAATATTGGCAATCGCTGCAAGGTCGCGATTCTTCGCATCACGCTTTGTCCCTTGTAATTGCGGTGCAGTTATGAATTGTTCCTTATGAATTTTCCCGCCGCGCAAATGTATTGCAACTTCTTTAGGCAAAATGACCGTGCGTTGATCAAGTGGAACTAAGAATTTCTCTTTGAGCAACCATGCAACTCCTGGACCAGGGTTCTTTATATCTCCGACGCTTCCACGCGGTGGCCCCCACACTAAATGCGACAGAATCTTCTTTGCATCGGCAGGCATTTCATCTAACGCAGAGAGTTTGAGTTTTGCCATGGAAGTTGGTCCGAGTCCTGCTGGTTCATTTCCAATCACTTCTCGAAGTTGATACGGCAATCGAAGCCCATCTTCTGATGGATAAATAAGGCCAATTGAAATGAGAAATGGAATAACGTTCAGTGCTGCTTTATCAGTGAGTGCAACGATATCTTTTTCACGAATTGGTTCATCTAAGGCAGCGCATGCTTCAATGACTTGAAACTGCCATTTATTCAGCGAGTCAATTGCACGCGCCAAACTTGGTGCAGATGTTGCTCGCACAGCAAGGGATGCAATATCTGGTGGAATTGGAGTTACAAGATCTGGGCGCATGGAAAAAAGTGCAAGCAAAGCCGCATCATCAACACTGCGTAAGTGGTCGGTAAATGAGCGCTTTTCCATAACTTGCCTACATTACTAGCAAGTGAGTACTTCTGTGTAATCGAAGCTTTCTTAACTGCGCTTCCTGCGTGGAGTCAGCCATGTTGCGAGAGCAGCGATTCGAATAACAATAGGTGAAAACGCTTTAGTAAATATTCGAGCACGTCGAAAATCGTGGATTGGCCAGCCCTCAGCCATTGCACGAATACCAAGAATTGCATCAGGATTTATTGCACTGGGATGACCCACTGCGAGCAATAGTGGCAAATCATTATGGCTATCAGTATAGGAATAACACTGAGAAAGATCTATACCTTTTTCTTTCGCCAGTTTTTGGATTGCTATTGCTTTCTCTTTTCCATGCAAGAGTTCTCCGAGCATTGCACCTGTATAAATTCCATCTTTTGTTTCAGCTTTACTGCCGAGAGCTCCGGTGAACCCTAATCGTTTTGCAATAAGTGTTGCCATATCTTCAGGAGCGGCTGTAACTAGCCAGACTTCTTCTCCGTTGCGCATATGGTTTTCAGCAATATCTACTGTTCCTTGCCACATTTTTGGCGAAACATATTCGTCGTAAATTTCTTGGGCAATAACACCAATATCTTTTACAGAATGCCCACCAATAAAATCAGTTGCCGCATCTTGAAAACGTTTGATCTCTTCCTTGTTTTCTTTTCCCGTCAAACGGAAACGTAAATTGGCCAGCACGAATCGAGAAATGTCCTTCTTTGTGAAGAAACCGCGTTGGTACATGCCACGGCCTAAGAAATAGAGCGTGGAGCCGCGTATCAGCGTGTTATCGACATCAAAGAAGGCAGCTCGATTCTG